>JALWJI010000038.1 GCA_027081695.1 Acidilobaceae archaeon
GATCTGTCCTGATATGAATAGTAACCCGTCTATTAGGATTGCTTGGCTGTAGGGCCCAACGGGTCTAGGAGCTTTATCTGTATAGACTGCTTGTTTGATAGAATTCATCTCTCTTCCCTCCAAGAACATCAATTATAATTATTGGATGCTCGTGGAGGGTTAAGAATGCTTGTGTATAGTGGGGTTTGTCAGAGTTTACATAGACTACTAGTGATTCTCGTTTACTTCACCTGGGCCTGTTTCTGACCGGTTACTATTCTCGTTTCTCGCCATGATTGATAGCCCTATTAGGGAGCCTCCTACTATGAGAGGTGGATATAGCAGAGCGGCGTAGCCTGTAGTTATTATGGGTTGCGTGTTTATTTCCCATAGTTGTATCGTTATTTCTGAATTCGTCTGTGTTGAGTATACGTGGAGATAGTATTGAGATCCTTGTTTTACGGGGATTTGGATTGTTTTAGTTATTTGATCGATGATGTTTTCTTCGTAGACTGTGTTTCCTGCTTGGTCTTTTAATATGAGTTTCGCCGAAGTTCCTTGTTTTGATGTGATTTTGAGATTGAAGGTGTCGGTTTGTGCCTTTGTTATTGATGCTACTGCCCCTGATCCTGGTTGGAGAATATACGCGGAGTTAACATGGAATATTATCTCTTCAGTTTTAATGAGGTTACCTACGGCTAATACTAGCGCTATGAGTAGGATTCCTGATAGTAATAGAAGAAGCTGTCTTGAAACCATATCTTTTCTCCCTTATAGGTGGCGTCAATATATCTGGGAAAATAAGTGATCGCATTACTTTAAGTTCTTGGTGAATTCGTCTACTGCTTCTAGGTATTTTGAGAGTAGGTCTTTTTTCTTCTCATTATAGAGAGCTTCTAAACGTGTTATTTTCTCGTTCTTGTATTTTTCGGCGTCTTCTTTTAGTTTCCTTGTTAGGTTTGTCTTGAGGTCTTCTGGTAGGCTCATATCTCTTGCACCATGTGTTCTCTTTACTCGTAGCTACAATATAATTAATGTTATCATGACGGGAGATATAGTGGGGAATATACAGTTGGAGAAGAAGGTTGATCGACCAGGCTTCAAGCTGGAGCTAAGCGTTGAAAATGCCAAGGTTGTTATCGATGAGTGCTTTGATAGGTCTTTTTGTGAGAGCCTTAAGAGTAGGGGGCTAATCACAGACAACTTTCTAGATGTGCTTGAAGCCTCTTACTTGATTGCCAAGTGTATTGTTTCTGTTGGATCAGAGTGTGGTTGGGTTGTTGCTCTCGATCTAATATCCCGGGTTTCTCCTGTGGACATGGACTTGTTCTTTGTATATTATGATTTGAGGAAGAGAGGCCGTATTGTTACGAGGGGATTCCGTCCTGGAACCCTTATTATGAGGAAGGGTTCTAAAGGTAGGCCAGTCGAGATACTGGTGCTCCGGGAGGGTGTCCTCGTAGAGCTAGAGGATATAGTTGAGTGGAGCAGGCTTGCCTCTGGCGATGGGATGGATCCTGTTGTCGCTATTGTGGATGGTCATGGTAACGTAACTTATTATGAGGCTAGAGCTGTTAGGAGCTTTACCTAAAATTCTGTATCATTATCACAAGAGGTCTATACTACGAGGAGTACGAGTACTAGTGCTATCAGTGATGATGTAGCTGTGAAGTTTATTCCCCTTCTATAAATGGATGCTGCCAGAGGAGTTATAGGGGCTAGGATCATCAAGGTGCTTGGATCTATACTTGGGCCCGTTACTCCTCCTAGTAGTGCAACGGTTGATCCTATGAAGGATACTGCTTTTTCGAGAGTTACTAGTGCTATTATTGGTGCAATTATGCTTATTGCCTCTAGTAATATTGATTCGATCCATACTCTTCTGCGTATACTGTAGGCTTCGTCTAGTATTCTTGCTAGATCCGAGAGGGCTTCGCCTAGCCCTATGGTGCCTGCTATTCTACTTGCTCTTATTACTGCCTCAACTATTCCTTCGCCTACTGCTTTTGCCTCTTCGAGGGCCCCCATATAGTCTTGTCCGTATCTTGCCTTCTCTCCTGCTACCCTCAAGTTTATGAGTGCTTGTTCTTCTGATTGCTTGATCTTGACGTATGATAATTCTCCTATGAGTGATGAGATGGCGGCTGGAAATATAGCGGTGTACTTGTATCCTAATGTAATCAATATTACGCTTAGAGCGATGCCTGATAATGCTATTAGCGGGATATACCATTTTCGGGGCGAGTCGCCTATTCGTGGCCTCATTAATAATAGGGCAACGCCTGTCACGATTACTGCCACGACCGGGAGAACAACTACATACAGGGCACTGTCTCCTCCTGCAAGAGGGAGTAGTGCTCCGATAGCCACTAGGCTTGTCACTGTGGCCTCGACACCGAGTTTACCGATTTGACTATAGTTAGCCCACGAGTCCCTTATCGCGTCTAGTGCCCTGCTGGTTATCCGCAAGGCGATCGATGCCCGGGTCGCACCTATTGCTTGTAGGTTTAGGTACTCTGACAAGACTATTCTTAGCCTTCTAGACGGAGTGAGCTCCTGTAGTTTCCTGAGGGATGAGACGGGGTCCAGGCCTAGACGTGAGAGCATCCTTAACTTTGATGCTTCATGACGTGTCCATTTGAAGACGTCCTCTGGAACGTCTTCTAGGACGTCTGCCAGATACTTTGGGTTACCCATGTATGGTATGAGGTAGAGTAGAAGGGCGGGTATCTCGGAGTCTACTCCTGATCCTTCGACGCTCCTCCATATAATTGGTAATGTCTCGGCTATTACGTACAATATAATGCTTGAGGTAATTATGTAGAGTGCTGTATTTAGATCAAGTATGGCTACTAAGGGTGCCGTTACTGATGCTATCGTAGAATAAGTTAAGAGGATTACCAGTATGATTCTAAGTTTTCCGGCGACCATGGGACTGGTCTTTAAGGGGTCTATTTTTACCGCTGTATATTCTGTTATGTGCTTGTAGTATTGTTGTAGTGGATAGGCGAGGCCTTCTAATATGCTGAGGAGGCTTAAGGCTTGTGGCTTGCTCATATTATGCTCGCCTCCCCGTATTTTGATATGTAGAATTCTCTGAGCTTCTCATAGAATGTTTCTGGTGGGGCTCCAGAGTGAATGGTTAGGAATTGTGTTCTTTCTCTTAGCTCTTGTTCTAGCATGCTCGCGGGCATGCCTAGCTTTTCCCATGCCTCATGGAGTTTGTGAGATAGAGTGGCTAGTTCTCCGGGGTCACGTGGTTCTATTAGATCTCCATGGGGAATCCACCTGAATACCTCTACCAGTTCTTTGTCTACTACTTCTGCTACGCTTATGAGCCGGCGGATGGCTCTTCCTCCGGGTATAGGGATTCTTCTGACATGGACTATTGCTGTTATGATTTTGAGGAATAAGGGTGGTAGGTTTATGGGTTCTAGTCTCAGTCTTAGAATAGCGCCTTCTGGGCTGTCTGCGTGAAACGTCGTTATTGTTCCGTGCCCGCTTGCAGCTGCTTGTGCTAAGAGTTTTGCTTCTCTTCCTCTTACTTCTCCTACTATTATGTGGTCTGCTCTTCTGCGTAGGCTGAATTTTAGTAAGTCTTCTAGTGTTATTTCTGGGGCTTCTCCTCCGGGTGTTGATGGCCTCGCTACCAGGCTGTCCCAGTGGGCGTGGGGGAGTCTTATTTCTGGAGTGTCTTCTATTGTTACTATCCTGTGGTATGGGGGGATTAGTCCGGCGAGCGATTGTAGGAGTGTGGTTTTCCCGGAGCCCATGTTTCCTATTATTATGATGAAGCTTCTTGCCTCTACTAGTATCCATAGGTAGGCCGCTGTTAGAGGATCTATTACCTTGGATGCTATTAGGTCTGCCATTGTTATGGGTTTGTCGGGGTATTTTCTTATTACTGCGGTGCTTCCGAACCTGCTTATTTCTCGTGTAAATGTTACTGCTATTCTGTGTCCTTCTTCTGTTAGTCCTTCGGCGTATGGGTTTGCTATGCTTATTATTCTGCCTGCTTTTCTTGCTAGCTGGAGTGATAGGCTGTCTGCTTCTTGGCGGGTTAGGTAGATGTCTACGTCTATCCATCTGCTTGGCTGGAATCTGTGTATTACTGCCACAGGCCTGTATGGTCCGTCGACTGCTATTTCTTCGATGTGTGGGTCTATTATGAGCGGGTATATTCTTCCGTATCCGCTCTTGTATTTCTCGTAGTAATATCTTTCTTCGAGTGTCTGGGGTCTGTCTAGGCCCGCTAGTATTTCTTTTAATATTTGTTCGTCAGGTTTCGGTGGCTCGTTTATTCTTAGTCTTGCTAGTCCTGATTCGTCCTTGTACATGATATATGTCACAGGCCCTACACTGTACTTTGCTATTATTGATTGTATGTCTGGTATTTGTGCTCTTTGTGGTTGTTCGTGTCGTGTTTTTTGTGATGTTGTCGTTGCCTGTTTTCTTTTCTTTTTGTCGAGGAGACGGGTCATTATTCTTCTCATTTCATTATCCCTCAATAAAAGAAATGAGTTATTGGAGTAGGACTTATCCGGAAAAATATCGTCTTCTAGTCTATTTTGTTATCCTATTGTTATAGGTTCTGTCTGGTATTGTTGTCCGTTAACTGTATACTGTACTATTACTGCTTCTGGCGCTGTGGGCGCTGTGAATAGGAATGTGTTCTTTTCCCCTGAGGGTATCGGGGCTGGCAGCGTGGTGTCTTGAGTTGGAGTTATCGTTGATATTGTTCCGTTGGGATATACTGCTTTAGCCCCGGTTACTTGTATCTCTGTATCGTATCCGTTGGAGACCGTTACATAAACTAGGCTTTGTCCGTTGTCTAGTTGTATTAGGTCTGCTGTTATCGTGAGTCCTTCGGCCATGTTCTGTGCCTTGTTGATGCTGTTCTGGAAGTATTGGTAGACGAGCATTCCGCCTACTATTGTTGCGCTTATCAATACTACTGTAGCGACTAGTGGGGAGAGACCTTTCCTCTTTAGCCTTGCTCTCGGCATTCTCTCGACCTCTGTTTTGTCTTCGTTATGGGAGTATTGTGGTTGGAACTAATGTTTTTTTAAATTATTATTAGAATAAATAACAGAGACTCTCCCCCTTCCGAGAATAATAAATCTCAAGCCACACATAAACACTGCGGTGACCCCGAATGGAAAAAATAAAGGACTATATCCCCTCAGAAGACAGGACACTAGAAGACCTCCTAGCCTCCTATAGTGATATCCACGGTTTCATGGCAGGACATCTAGCCACTGCAATAGATATACTCTCGAAAGCCCTACCTATCTCACAGCTAAGAATCCTTACATTCACGGGAAACCTAGTATCAACAGGCCTCCGAGGAGTATTCACAGAACTAATCAGAAGAAAATTATTCAACGTAGTAATTACAACTACGGGTGCACTAGACCACGACATAGCCAGAGCAGAAGGAGGCTCATATCTCAAAGGATTCTTCGAAGCCGATGATACCAAGCTCTACGAAGAAGGATACCATAGGCTAGGAAACATATTCATCCCCATAGAATCATACGGGCCCAAAGTCGAAGGATTCGTGAGACGACTACTAGAACATCTACCCAAGGACAAGAAAAAATGGGGAATACACGAACTACTATACGAAGTAGGCAAACACATCAACGACCAAAACAGCTTCCTCAAAGCATCATATGAAGCAGGCGCACTCGTCTTTGTCCCGGGATGGCCAGACGGCGCATTTGGCACGTCGCTATTCATGGAAGTGCAGAGAACAGGGAGAGATCTCGTGATAGACTATTTCATCGATATGAAAAAGCTATCAGATCTATTCTTTACGTCTATGAAGGGCACAGCTACAGCATTAATAATAGGTGGAGGTATAAGCAAGCACCACGCAATATGGTGGAGCCAGTTCAGAGAAGGCCTAGACTATACAGTCTATGTTACAACTGCATGTGAATACGACGGTAGCCTAAGCGGAGCCCATCCACGAGAGGCGATATCATGGGGCAAGATAAAGCCCGAGTCAAGGAAAACAGTAGTATATGGAGACGCAACGATTATAATGCCTATTCTTGCCACTGCCCTAATCAAGCGTATAGGATCGCTATAACATACCAGAGTACACGACGATCAAAGAACCCCAACGTAGCAGGCCTAGACTTATCAGCCGGGAAGGGAGAAAACTCTCTAGCAATACTACGGGAAGACACTATTCATATCTACATTTCTAAAAACATCTACAAGATTACTAATCTTATCAAGAAACACTCGATCAACTTGATAAGCATAGACGCACCTCTCTGCACACCATATAGAGGATTCCGACGAGTAGAACGAACCTTAATGAAGTGCACTAGTATAGGACTCCTTCCAGGTGGTCTCAAAGGCATGCATAAACTGACAAAGATAGGAAACTCGCTATGCTGGCAACTCTACGAGGCCGGAGTCATAGCATTAGAGACACATCCTGGCACGATAAAGAGAGTTTGCCAAATCTATCCCGAACAAACTATAATGCTAAGAGGAGACGAGTTCGACGCATTTCTTGCACTACTTAACTCGATCGCATTCACAAACAATGCCACTATGACACTTATAGAAGACGCACCCATTACCTTGCCCAGTTGTACATATGTAACGAAACTACTAGACCGACTCAAACACTATAAATATATAATAGAAACCGTATGACTACTCTCAATCCATGCATTCTTTAAATAATAAATTAAAGGAAAATTATAGTGTCGACGTTGATCACATACTGTTTAGTCTTCTCCAAGGTTCCAGAGTTTCTTTACTGTAGATTTAAACCCGGCACTTACGCTGTCGACGACCTTAGGGGAGAGCTGCATCCTCACTCTTTCTGGCGGTGGATATACCTTGCTTAGCGCTATTGAAACCGATAGTACATGGCTTAGTAATACATGAGCTCCTTTATATGGATCCTCTGCAATGAATCCCTCGAACAATGGTATCCACTTTTCGGGGTTCCTACTCCTACGAAGAAGAACTAGGAATCCACCTACTACAGGACCTATGTCTTTCCTCAGCTTGAAGTATTTGTAATTCTCTGAACCTCCTTCTTCTATTATATATTCGTATTTCTTCAATACCTCTACCATTGTCTCGAATATTTCTTTAGCTTTTTGTCCTCCTATCCTGATTAATGTCGACTCTCTTCTCTCTGGTGTAGCACTTCTGAACTGTATTACCGGGCCTCTAGCAGTTTTTCTTAGTACTAGCTTATATGTTCTGTTTTCTAGCTCCTCTAAGCCCATACCTGTCCACCTCTTTTACTTTGTTAATCCTATTCTAATTTAGTTATGAATACGAGACGCAGGTTTAAAACATTATTTACATAGTGTTTGTAGTATATCGGCTTCCTACGCTAATACCAGTATATTAGATCTAGCTGGGCTAAATAAACGGCCTTATTATACAATCTGTCTAGATAAAAACACATATATCCATGTGCATCATCGAAATTTTAATAATACCGTATTACAAAGACTTCGAATATTCAAAATACGCCAAGTATATGCTAGCATCTAAATCCCTCTTTTTAAAGGGGAATATTTTTTAGTCATATACTCATATTTCTCTATATTGGAATCCCTTCGGGGTGTATAATGTGAGATCAAAGAACTCAAAAAATGGCTCTAATCTTCTACACAGGAAAATCCAGAGACTTGGAGCTTCCTCACTAATAGTAACACTTCCAAAAGAGTGGGCCCGTAGACACGGAATAAAGGTCGGAGACATACTCACGCTTTATGATGAAGGCGATAAACTAGTTATAGCCCCTAACGATGAGAGCTATAAAATCAGACTAAAGTTCAACTTAGGACATACCCATGTAGAGAGGCATGCTAAGAGACTAATCTTATGCTCATATGTGTTCGGTTTTGACGAAGTCACGTTTTACTCGCAGAAGACGCTTAAAAAAGAATATATCCAGAAGCTAAAATCCATGGAAGAACTTCTCCCAGACATTAATATCGAAGAAGACTTTAACAAAGTCCACGTCAAAATGAAACATATAGGAAAAGAAGCTACACTAATAGACAAATTAGTAGAGTATGGTAGACTAATATCAAGGCTCTACGCCGACTATATCGAATTCTTGAAGGGTAGCAGACCACTAACACGTGAAGAGCTCGAAGGAAAATACAAACATCTCATGAAGATAAACTATATGCTTCTAAGAACTGCGAACAGCGTGAAATCCTATAACAAAGCACATGAAAGAAAATGCCGCTACATGGTATCAGCAAGCAATCTAATAGGCATTGTAGCCGATTCAGCTTACAAGCTCGGACTCGACCTAATATCAATGGCCTCACGACTTTCGGAAGACGAGAAAGAAAGATTATCCTTCCTACTACAACTCCTCGAAGTAGCACTCTCAACAACCGTATTCTCTATAAGGCCTCCAAGCGTCAGGAAATCAGAAGAATCATATTACAAAGTCAGGGACATACTAAACATGGAGGGAGACCTAGACGAAATAATAACGAATTCATCTCCCGCATTCGCATATTTCGTCGCAAAAATAATGGAGATAGCAAGAATCATCGAGATAGCCGAACACATAATGCTGTGCAATGCACTAATCGAAAAATACAACGAACCAGAGTTCGGCGGCGAAAACAACAAACACACAAGATACATATAGATTTCTACTAAATCATCTCTCATAATTTTATTTCTCCTACAACTTGCAAAGACTCTTTATACCTTACAAGATCATCTCCTAGAGTATGGATGACGAAGAATCCCTGAAAGGAGCCGGAATACAAGGCTATGACCCAGCCCCGCATCGCTGACACCCTACTCCTAATCCCCTGCAAATGGAGGGATACAGAAATGAAGACTATCACGGTTTATTACTCTGACGACTTTAAGAAACATGATCCAGCCCCGTACAATCACCCTGAAAATCCAAATAGACTAGTTCTAGCATTGAATAACATTCAACACCTGAAGAATATACACATAGTAGAGCCCCCTATAGGAGACACCAAGATATATCTTAACGTTCACTCCGACGCCTACTACAATATGATAATAGAAAGAATACTGAATAGCGATAGCGTAGTATGGATCGATCCCGATACCTATGTATCGCCTGGGACTATGAAAGCTCTACAACGGCTAGCTGGAGCTGTAGAATCCTCTCTGGACATGTTACACGATGGTAAAGGACCTATCTTAATACTTGGAAGACCACCCGGCCACCATGCAGGATATAGTGGAACTGGGCTAGGGGCTCCTACACTGGGATTCTGTATATTCAATACATCTGCTTTACTAGCAATCTTACTGCATAGGCTCGGGAAGACGCTCGTATTTGACTTCGATGCCCATCACGGAAATGGAACCCAAGATATACTATGGGAAAAGGATATACTCCACATAGATATCCACCAAGACGCTTCAACAATATATCCGGGGACAGGCCGCCCCAGAGATATTGGAGGTAGACCTGGAACCAAGATAAATATCAATATCCCTCCGCGTGCAGGAGACGACTTACTAGAACACGCTATTTCCATTATTGACCAGATGATAGCGGGCTATGAACCCGAGTATATTGTTGTGAGCGCTGGATTCGACGGATACATAAACGATAACCAGTTCGTCTCCTTAAGATACTCTGAATACACATTCTATATACTAGGAAAAACACTATCAAAATACTCCGACAGAATTATCATAGTCCTAGAAGGAGGTTACGGATTAGGTCTATCAAACGGTCTCCAATGGTATCTCCTAGGACTCCAAGGATATCCACAAGGACCTCAACCGGTTACTTCAAGCGACTCGTCAACATGGAATAGATACAAGACACAACTAGAAGAACTCAAAGAGCTAATAGGATTCAATCAAGCCCCGTAACAGATAGTATACTATAATATTCTTTGGATAAAATAACTCATTCGATGGGCAATGAAGAGACGACGGTCGACTGAACAAAAGAGTGATGACCATTCCCCTTGAACGAGCCCCCACGCCTAGTACCACGAAGGACTCCTCTTAGAGACAAATGGAGCCAACAAGAACAAGAATACTATAACATACTCGTAATCCAAGCCAAGATAATTATGAATAACGACTAGTAGGGACGTAATAACGACCATTGTTATCGTTATGAAACCCATGACTCTTCCAAGTCTCGTCGGCTCAGACTCCAATATCAACCTCATTAATCCCACTTCAGCCAGCCCAGCTGATATAAGCAGAAACGAAAGCTCTACAAAGCCACTAGTGAGTAGTGAAAGCAAACCTGCGCCCACAACAGATATGATTATAAGCGGAGGACTATAAGCGAGAACACCTACCGCTGCTCCAAGACTATAGAATAATCCGTAGAGAGTTATCGTAACAGGACTAAGTTCTAGACCCGATTCTTGAAGTGCTAGGACTCGTAGGATTCCTACTAAAGAAGTTAGATAGGCTAATACCATTAACTGTCGCCCCCGAATAATGAGGTATCCGTCCCCGAAAGCGGCGGCGTCAGCGAACTTCTCTAGGTTTTTGAGAAGACTTTCTCTAATGGCTGGTCTTCTTATTCTAAAGAAAATTGCTAGTGATGCTATTCCAGTAGATACCAGTACCAGTTTAATCGCTGTTGCTAGACTTATTATCTCATATAATGAGGCATAGCTTATCGCGAGCGTAAATATGATGTATAACAAGCTAGATAGTCCCCGCAGACTGAATATCGTTTTTGGCCACGACTCATAATCTGTTAAATTAATGAGAATAGTTGTAAGACTAGATACCACTAATCCTAATTGTAATGACGCTATGAAATAAACCATTATACCTGACCAGAACTCCACTGAAAACCCATTGTTAAAGAATTCGATCATAGCAAGAGAAATAAAAGAGATTAGTAAGAAAGGAATTCTCCACCTAGTTTCATCTGATACGAGCTTCCCTCCAATTCTAAAGCCCAGAACATAGCCGACTCCCCATGCTAAAGCCACGACTATTGCAATTCCAGGATCAGACGCATAATCTTCAATAAAGGCTATCTCTATCAGTGCCCATATCGTCATTGATAGAGCAACTAGCGAAGATGACGCCAATGTATTGTGCTGCAACGTCTTTGTCCCACCAACCAGAGAGTCCTAAGATCAATCCTATAAGGTGTCAACCGTGATATCTCTCGAAAACAGGTAGATACCTTACTCTGCATCCTATTTTCTTTAGATCACCATAGAGCGATGCAATGCTTCCACTTTCACCATTGACAATAATTAAGTCAAGACAGTAGCCGTCAAGGTGCATGTGCATGTATCCGTGTATTATCTCCTTATGAGACCTCACGATACTTGCTACTTCAACATTATTACTACACAGTGCCACTATTATCCCACTACATCTATGATCAACCATCAGATGTCTATGGTCCTCAAGATAACTTCTCACGGCTTCTTCAATTATTTTACTCCTGTCAACTCCTAACATTCTGGCAAGTGTATCCAGATCTCCGGCAACGTCTTCACTGATGCTAACACCAAACCTCCTCTTACCTATTCTCTCTTTCATCTTGACTCATCGCCCTTTCATTATCGCAGATATTACAAATAGTATTATTAAAATCCCTCCGGAGACCGCTGACGGAGCCAGATCTAGCGATATAGATATTAGCAGGCCAATACTAGCGGAAAGTATCGACACAAGTATAGAAAAGGTAATAGACCGTGCTACGCCTCTGCACATCATTGCCGCAATAGCTCCTGGGAGTAGTAGGTAGACGTGTTCTAGAACAAATCCTACGCTCTTTACCAGACCTATAGTCGTTAAACCTATCATAGTATATAAGGACCAGTCGTACAGCCAGATTTTCAATCCAGCTAGCCTAGCATCATCTATGTCTGACCCAATGTATATTATCTCGCGGCCCACAGAGTATACGTATATGACCGATAACAATCCTATTACTATCGAGTAGGCTACAATCTCCAAGGACGAGAGAAGAGGATCACCGATAACTATAGAGACCACGCTAACTCCATATGAATACCTCGTCAAAACATAGTATAGGACTAAAGCTCCCATTGAACTACTAAACGCCACGAATATACTTGCCGAATCTTCTGGATCCACACCCTTATAGATCATGTATCCAGCAACGTACACAAGTACCATACCTATTATTATCGTCCATAAGAACCAATTACCTCCAATCGATACGGAAGCAACGATACCTAGTCCTGCAGCTAGAAATGCCGCGTGGGGAGACGACGCTGCAAGATATCTTAGCCTACGAGTATATATGAGTATGCTTAGGCTTCCCATTGCTGTGCTTGACATGACGATGGTGAAGAACCATTCAATAGGATACGAGTTACCGATAATGTATGCTATGCTTAGTATTACACTAATTACTGTAATGAAAATCGCTATTCTATAGCTAAGTGAACTTCTCATTTTTCATTCCTCCTAATAGTGCGAGTCAAATAGGTGTATGTGATACTCAACTTCCCTAAAGCCCCTACCATACGCCTTAGAGAGAATCTCCTCTCGTAACACCTCGCTTGGTGAACCTAACGCGATTAGTCTCTTGTTTAAGAGAAGTATCCTATCTGTGTATTCAAGGAGAATAATTGGATCATGACTTGTTACTAGCACCAATCTCTCCTTGGAGAGCATGTTTATAATATCTGCAAACTCGAGTTTGCTAGCTGGATCCATAGGACCCAAAGGCTCGTCAAGTAGAAGGATGCTGGGAGCAGACATAAGGCTCCTTGCAATGTAGGTTTTCATTAATTGACCTCCGCTGAGCTCTGTTAGTTTCCTATCCAAGATATCCTCATTTATAAATAGTTCATTACTGGAGAGAAGCTTTCGACAGGGAGGCCTAGGCCATCTTTGTCTTCTTATCATATATGAGTAGCATAGGAATTCTCTAACTGTTATTGTTGAATACTTGGAGACTTCAGGTTTCTGTGCAACATACCCGATACTGCGTCCTGCTAATCGAGGGTTTGCCGTCGTATCTTTTCCGTTTATACAAACGCATCCTTTCTGGGGTTTCACGAGGCCCGCTATTGATCGGAGGAGCGTGCTTTTGCCTGCTCCGTTTGGGCCTAGTACTTGTATTAGTCCTGGCCCTTCTATTCTTAAATCTATGTTTTCTAGTGCTGTTATGTCCTTATATTTCACTGTTAGATTTCTTATTTCGATATACATAGTTTCACCGTGCACACCAACCATTAAAATATAATAGGTCTGTGCACAGTTTTTAAACGATAATGGAGCAAGCCAACAGAATCAAGCAAACACGACAAGGGTGTATACGAGATGATAAATAGACAACATGCTATGCTCATTGCGACCATACTCGTATTAGCAATGGCCATAACACTATTTCTAACGTCATTTACAGATAATTCAGAAGACCGGTCTCCTCTAATCCTAACAACCTTTCCGGGAATCGATAAAGACCTAGAATCGCTGCTCGCCGGATGCGAAGTAGACATAGAACATCTTGTGCCGAGTGGAGTTGACCCACACGACTACCAGCTGAAACCATCAGACTACGAAAAAATTAGCTCTGCCCTATTGATCATATCTACAGGGCACGCGCCATTTGAAAGCCAGATTAAAGACATAGCAGGCGATAAAGTAGTAGAAATTCCAGAGATCCCTGGGCTAATTCTTTACAATTTACCTAGCGGTGCCATGAACCTGCATATGCCAATATATGATCCTCGTAACTACATAAAATATATAGATTATGTCTCGGGCATAATAGAATCTAAGATCCCAGAATGTAGTAGTATAATAGAACAAAATAGAATCAATCTCTCTGATAAGGCTGAAAAAATATACGATAGGTACGGGAATATCTTAAAAGGAAAACCTGCAATACTATCTTCTCCAGCTTCACAGTACGCCGTGGCATGGCTAGGTGTAGATATAAAGGGATTCATTCTAGTAGAACATGGAACCAGTACCTCTCCTGAACAAGTCTCCCAGGCAGAAGAGATTCTAAGATATGGTGGTCTTGCCGTCATAATGGTCGATGATAACGATGAACCAGTCGACCAGGCCAGTTCATATCT
This sequence comes from Acidilobaceae archaeon, assembly GCA_027081695.1. Classification (GTDB taxonomy): domain Archaea; phylum Thermoproteota; class Thermoprotei_A; order Sulfolobales; family Acidilobaceae; genus S143-63. Next base: position 14,046 of record JALWJI010000038.1, read on the forward strand.
ACGTAATTTAGCCGATAAATACGGATCTCCAATACTGAATGTGCCGGCCCCCTATCTTGGCGACTCTACCTTAGAAAAAATACTATTCGTTGCTGGCCAAGCCAAAGAACTTGAAAGATAGTATCAGTTCTAGTTTAACCCTTTTAATTCTATTATACACTCATTATCATATTGAGTGGGGTGCGGGTCTCCCGCTTTACGCGGTAGAGGTGTAAAGTGTGGCATGTCCTTATGCCAAGAACCTTAAAGGTACAATCGCATACTGTGAACTTATAAGGAAAAAAGTTAGTACATTACGCTTCCCCTGTAAAGGTAACTATAGGAGATGCCCTATCTATGCTAGATACACTGCTCGAAAACGTGAAGTACCCGCACCCCAGCCCCGCGTAGAGGCTCCAGTAGAGAAAACAGTAGCGGCTGAAGCCGAGCCCGTCAAGCGGGGAATCAGGATCAAGCCAAGCGAGGTTCTCTGTGATAGCTTAATCCTTGCAGCCCTTCTCACCAGTGGAAGTGCGTCAGAGACCTTTAGAGCGACCTTAAGCGAACTGGTAAAATGGTTAGAGACTGAGAAAGGAGAGTCCGAGTCTCTCAACTTCCTAGTGGGTACAATTGATTCATACTCTTTCAGAGGATTATACCGCAAGCTAACTCTAACCTATATGTTTGAACAGTCGGGAAGACCATATTGCGGAGAAGAAGCATCAAAATTATTCGAAAAACTAAAAGATTCAACATTAGATATTATAATATATACTATAGACTGGGAGAGTATCCCGCTATGGAAAGAAACCATAATTAAAGAACTAGAATAGGGAATAGATACGCGTCTCCCAATATCATTCTAGCGTATTATCCTTCCTAGTAGTACTCTACACCCATACTCCTAAGTTGAATAAATAAAATATGCTAGTCCTCTTGTAAACATACGGATTATAAGGAGGTGTCGAGACAGTGCTCCCCTCAACATCTATATTCATAATGGTGTCCCCTATACTCATAATGACAGCTATTGTAATAATGGCAATAGGTATCATGTATAGGATAAGGGAGCAAATCCTAAGCAGTATCGGGTTCTTATTTCTAGGATTATCCTTCATAGCAGGAGTCCTAGCACTAAACAAAATCGACGAGACACTAATAATTGAATATGGCTGGAAGTACCAGTATGTGAAACTACTAGAAGCAGGGATAATTAACCCCTTCAAAGGCCCAATCTCTCCAAGCTACGTACAGCTTGGAGGATGGACAGATGCATCTGGACTATTCATACTAACCTCGTTATTCCTCGTGATAGGAGCAGCCATACTATCATACATTGGAGCACTTATGGCTGGTTTAGAGAGCAAGAAAGCCGTTGTTGCTCCAGCCATTGTGTTCATCATAGGAATTCTAGGAATATACTATCTTAACAAGTCAGTATCAGCACTAATAATTGACGAAGACGTGGTAAAGAGCCTAGCATACAGAGATACAGGCAGCCTCCTTAGAGGAGCCAGCATAATAATAGCATTCGCCATCACAACCATAGGAACAGCGATAGTATATCTAGAAACAAGAACGCGGGACTACCTCCTATATGCAGTATCGTTCCTGCTAAGTGGAATCGGATGGAGCCTCTTCGCGACCAGCTGGACAACACACTTCGAGAAACTAAGCATATTCCAGTTCATATCAACTGGAACCGTGACCACCCCTGTAACTATATATCTTGTAGCTGCATTCTTCATTGTTGTCGGCGCTATAGGTCTACTACTTGCAAGCATAATCGAGATAGTGTCGAGCACAATGGCTGGTATGGAAGGAGAAGAAGTATTAGAGGAAATAGAAGTGGAGGAAGTAGAAGTAGAAGAGGCTTAGGTTTAAATAGTATCTTTTTCCTAACAAATATATACCGTTTTTAGGGCTCATGGTCTTTTCCCCGTGGCTATATATTCTACAATACGACTAAGAACAACTGTAACCAGAAATCGTTGTAAAGGAGGAGAATGGAAAATGGTATTCCCATTCCAGAGTGTGCAGGACTTCCAAATAAAAATAGACGACGAACACGAACTCTTTAGAAAAGCTGTAAGAGAAGTAATAGAGGCAAAAGTGCTACCAAAGTGGCAGGAAATAGAGAAAACAAACGAGATACCACAAGAAATCTTCGAAGAATTCGCACGCCAAGGATTCTTCGGAGTAGGAATACCCGAGGAGTATGGAGGCCAGGGAGGAGGACAACTCCTACAAGCAATACTCACCGAAGAAGTCGCAAGAGCAGTACCAAGCCTAGCAGTCGCTATTGGAGTAAACCACCTATTCGGCATCCCGATACTAAAGTTCGGAACAGAGGAACAGAAGAAGAAATACATAGTTCCAATAGCTGAGGGCAGAGCATTCGGAGCACACGCCAACACCGAGCCAGGAGCAGGAAGCGACGTCGCAGGCATACAGACCAAGGCAAAGAAAGAAAACGACCACTACATTATCACAGGCAGAAAGATATTCATAAGCGGAGCAGAGAAAGCAGACTTCTTCGTAGTATCGGCCAGGACAAGCCCACCGAAACCAGACAAGCGCTGGTGGGGAATAAGCGTATTCGTAGTAGAAAAAGATACTCCCGGACTAAAGATCGGCCAGAGATTCAACGTAATAGGAATGAGAGGAGAACAGCCATACGAAGTAATCTTAGACGAGGTAAAAGTACCAGCTGAAAACCTAGTAGGACCAGAAAACGAAGGATTCAAAGTAATAGTAACGACATACGACTATACAAGAATAGGCATTGCAGCACAAGCAGTCGGTATAGCACAGGCAACATTCGAAGCAGCAGTAAACTACGCTCTACAGAGAGAAGCCTTCGGAAAGAGACTTATTGAGTTCGAAATGATAATACAGAAACTAGCAGACATGTACATGAAACTAGAAGCAGCAAGACTCCTAACATACTGGGCAGCCACACTAGCCGATGAAGGCCGCAGAGAATTCGTGATAGCAAGCAGCTTAGCCAAGGCATTCGCAACCGAGTCAGCAGAATGGATCGCCAGACAAGCAATACAGATACATGGCGGAATAGGAGTAGACGAAGAAACCGGAGTAGCACGCTATCTAAGAGACGCAGTAATAACAACCATCTATGAGGGAACCAACGAGATACAGAGACTAACTATAGTCAGACAGCTCGTGAGACAACTCTTCGGCCTAAAAATATAATCCAGAAGACATATTACGAAATAACAAGAACCTATTACAGGTTTTTCCCCACTTTATATAAATAATCAAAATATTCTTCGATAAACACTCAATTTTATGGGTGCAAGAGGATGTTTACTATATGGTTTGTATTTCTAATAGGGTTCATTGTAGGATTCCTTCTTACGTATAATAAGAGGAGTTTACCTGAAGCAATTATATGGGGATTACTGACTGGCATTGCATTTGATATATTACTGGTTGTAATCAAGGTAGTAATATATGTAGTCTTGGTCCTTTTAGCTATTGCAATAATTGTCTCTCTACTCAGAATATCCAAAGAATGATAATCTAGAAGGGAAATGTAGCAACGCACAATAAGACCAATATCTAATACTATTTAGTTTTTTAGAAAATAATTAATAAAGATTTAGAGAATTTACATTAAGCCAGGCCCTTCTTAGCCAGCAGATAGGTTATTATTGAGAGTACATATGTCGCTATCACTAAATATAGGTTTGTTGTCACTGCTAGTATTCCTACTACGGCTAATAATACTCTAAGCCAGTTCCTTCTTATATGGCCTCCTAGATATCCCGCGAATCCGGCGCTTGCAGAGATTATTACTCCTATGGTGGCAATGATAGCGTAGATGAGCTGGCCCACAGTTGCTTCTCCCTCCATTATCGGTATTATGAGCATCGCAGGGTTAACCGCGAATATAAATGGTAGAACGTATTTAGCAAAGGCCATCCTAGTAGCGTTTACCGCTGTCTTCCAGAAATCGGCTCTAGCTACTGTTGCACCGGCGAAAGCCGCCAGGGCTACAGGTGGTGTTACGTCAGCTAGTATACCATAGTAGAATACGAACATGTTCGCTGCTAGTAGTGCCGCTGCCGCAGGTATTCCTAGCATTGTCTGTGCAGCTGTCATAATTGCTGTGGCGCTTATCAAGCTTGTTATAACATAGTTTGCAGTAGTAGGCACTCCCATTCCTACTAGTATGCTTATGAGTCCAGCGAATATTAGTAGGAGATAGATATTGTTATGTGCGATTGCTATTAGTGTTTCTCCTAGCCTTGTGCTTAGACCTGTTAGAGTTAGGCTTCCTTGTATTACGCCTGCCATAGCTGCAGCCATGAATACCGGAATACTGTTTCTCACTGCTTGCTCTATGCTTCTTATTATTACTTGTGAGAACGGTCTTAGAGCTGGGACAAGATAGAGTATGAAAGTTAGTAGAAGAAGTGATATTCCGCCGAAATACGCTGTGGCTAAATTGTTTAGTCCAACTAGGTAACCTATAATGTATAATGCTATGCCTGTTATTGTGTATGTTATCTTCGTAGAGAGCTTTAGGAAGTCAGTCGCCCATACTGCCGCTATCAGTGCTAGGCTTAGGCTGGCGACTACTGCGTGTTGGGGTGGAAGTCTTATCACTAGGAGATAGACTATCAGGGCTACCGGCGATAATAGATATAGTTTTCTAAGCATTGGCTTTACGTCGGGAACCTCTGTTAGGCCTTTAAGGCTTCTTCGTTTTGCTTCGAGGTCTACGAAGTAGTATAGGCTGGCGAAGTAGATGAATGCCGGGAGGAAGCCAGCGATTACTATGTCTCCGTATGGTCTACCTAGATAGCTTGCCATGATGAACGCTGCTGCCCCCATTATCGGAGGCATTATTTGTCCTCCGGTACTAGCACTTGCTTCTACTGCTCCTGCGACTTCTGGCGGAAATCCGCTTTTCTTCATTAGAGGTATTGTGAAGACTCCTGTTGTGAATACGTTTGCGACGCTGCTTCCAGATAGCATTCCCATGAATCCGCTACTAACTATTGAGACCTTTGCAGGCCCGCCTGGCCTTTTACCAAATAGGCCTAGCATTAGCCTAGTTATGTAGTTTCCTATTCCTATTTGTTCGAGGAAGTTGCCGAAGAATAGGAATGCGAACACATACATTGCCATGACTGTGTATGGTATGTTGAATAGTCCCTCTCTGGCATAGAACATGTCTGTGGCCCATTTTAGCGCGTCGAATCGGTAGAAGTTTAGGTAGTAGAGTAGGAATACTATCATTACGAATATCATCCATGGACCTACTGCTCTCCTTGTTACTTCTATTACCATGATAAAGCCTAGGATAGCCATGACAATTGATATCCCTGTTAGGTTTTCGGGGATGCTTCCCTCGTTAGCTACAACGTAGGGCTGTAACCATGCATTATATGCGATGACGATGAAGCCTATGGCGGCTAGTATATAGTCGTATATAGGTATTCTATCCACGTATTTCCTCATAAATTCCCTTAATTGTTCTTCAGTTGCTTTTGTCGGTGGTCTTTTAGCCGGATATATTAAGAATCCCACTGCAACTAGTATTGCCATAACCAGTATCAGCGATATGTTTAAGTCTAGATAGAGACTTCTGTTGATGAACTCCGCTAGTGATGTGAGTCCTAGACCTTCTATAAAGTTAACCAGTGTTCCGTGGAAGTTCATAATATAGAATATCTCTAGGAACGCCATGAATATTGCCATAGTTAAAACTATTAGATGAACTTTTCCTTTACGAGCCCTTCTAGCCATAACCGTGAATACCGAAATGTGCTCGGGTAACTCCTCTTCCTTTACGGTGTTATCAGTGGCCATGTTGCATCCACCTACTTCTTCGCTCCTCTAGTTTGAGATGACTAATTGTAATTTGCATGAGGCAAGTTACACGAATACTTCAAGTGGTTATAGAGACAGGTTCTTTAAATATCTTAATTTGGAAGTACTTTATACAAATAACAGATACGGAAAAACGCTGAAATATAGCCTAGAAATAATTATCGGTTTCCGATACCATATATGAGTCGAGGGGCATATGCGGAATGACAAAAAATCTAGGGCCATTGATGATAATGCTACTAATGTCTCTAAGTCTTGTCCCAGCAACCTCTATAACTACTAATTCCCAATTTTCTCCAATAGCTGGATTCCAGTTCTCCTCTATAGGTGGCATCGTATCGACTATGCTTACTCCAAGTAATTATAGCGTAAAATTGTACTTAGAGAATGGTTGTATGAGGCCTGTCGTTAGGCTCGGAATTAATCCGTTCCTATTGACGATGCTAGATAATTCCTCTATCATGGTTACATCTAGTGTAGAAAACAATACTCTTGTATTGAATGGCAATCTAGTATTAAGCCATGATTTCATAGCAGTTCTAGCAAATGACACTAACATGAAATATAATATTAGTTATGAATTTGCGGCAGGATCACAATATAGAGAGAAAGGCATAGTATATCTGAGTCTCGCAAATTCATCATCCCATATCATGTTAGAAGGATATTACAATATAACCGGCAACTTATATAATGTCGTTCTTCAGTCTGAATTACGCATCACTGGTTTCGGAGGATACTTTGAAACTGTAGACGAGTACCTATCGAATTCCTCACAGGTATCACTACTCGTTGAACAGCTCGAGAATATCTTTAATGTTAGGATTACTGAGATCGAGGCAAGGAAAATTAATAACACGTACTATATTGTATCGATCAAAGCATCACTATATGCATGGCCTACTATACCACCTAATATCACTAGCGGAAGCGGAGAAGAGGCTATGATCCTCTCGAACGGAACAGTAATGATAACAGTTAATGATACTATATTTGGCGAATTCAGGACTATCGATGATTATCTTTCTGCTCTTAAATTCGTCGGCCATATAAGTATGCTGTCTGGAACAAGGATACCTATCCTATTGGGCCTTGATTATAGTGGAGGAGTCGAATCATCACAGCTCAAGAACCTATTATTATGCGACAATAGCGAACTATCCATCGAGAAAAATGAGAGCTTTCTGGAGATAAAGCTACCCAGTGTCACTACAGAGAACCGAGCCTGTAACGATACCATAAGAGTATTGTCAAATGCTCTTCTATTACTTGGAATCCCGAGCGATACTCCCGTAAATCTATACTGTAGAAACCATAGCATTACACGAAATTACTCTCTATCCAAGCTAGAATGTGCCTGTACAGGAGCTTCTACCTCGATAATCTCAGAATCGTATCCAATGACCACTAGTGAGGAAACCGTAAATACCGTAACCACTATAACTACTATATCAAAGTCGAAGAATACCCTTTATGTTATGATCGGCATTGTTATCGTCATACTGCTAGGCATAGTATCATTCTTTAAAAGGCAATGATTACGTTATCTAGTGTTTAAGATCCTTGATAGAGGGGCCATTTTTCCATTCTATAGGCCATGTCCCAAAACATGTATTCAGATCTGCTGGTTGTTCTAAATAATTGTTTCAGTTTTTCTAGATATGCTCCCTTTGATTCATAAAGTTTATCTAATATCTCTCTGAGACCAGTGACTAGTTCTTTGTATTCTTTGGAAACGTAAGTTAGAGACCACTTTTTGTATAGTCGGTTATATTTATAGATTCGATTTCTTTCAAATAATTTTCTGCGATGTACTGATATAACCAGAAGCAGGGAAGTGTAACTGTTAGGCCATATATCGGAAGTTTTAGTAAAGCTGATGAAATCATGTAACTGATATAGGATATGAGGACGGGTTCTCTTTATATAGCATATAGATCTAATCCGAGCTCGTTTAACAGTTCTTTATAGTTCTCCATTTCTATTGTGGCGTCTAGACAGGCTATTTCTAGTGCTAGTTTTGCAACATCGTACTTTGCCATTGAAGCAATAGTAGAGAAAGTCTCCATCATCGCTATTAGACGCTATTAGATAATTATAGTCCTCCGCTACATAATACTTGAACCTTTCTAGGCTTAGAGGTCCTGTAAATAATTCCTTGACGAATAAGTGCTCGAGTATCTTTT
>JALWJI010000039.1 GCA_027081695.1 Acidilobaceae archaeon
CTACCAAGTATGCTCGATCAATAACACCATAGCTCGATAACTCCTCCAAGAACAAGACATAGTCCCTAGGACTATCGCCCTGGAGCACAGGGAGGAACCTATCATGATAATACTCCATGAACCAGAGAGTCCGCTCTAAAGTAGCTCTAGGGTCGCCAGGTACATCCGGTGCGACAACGAAGTCCCACAGATCTCTATTCTCCTCTATGACTCTCGTATAAGCCTCTACGTCCACCTCTTCGCCTATCCTCATTAAATGATAAGCGCCACTATCAAGCATAACATAGCCAAGAACCTTTCTCCTACGCAGATCACGGAGCCTCTCCAAACTAACAGGCTTCCACTTGACCGTAGTATAACTAATCAAAACATCAGGCCTACTACCACTGGCACCCAGCTTTGCGAGTGCTTCACTCTTCGCTTCGCTCACATCTGGTAATACGATGAATAATCGTACACTCACAGAGAGACCCTGTAGATGAACCTAATCCCGTAATACGAATAAGGAAGAAACCCCGAGGAGAAAGGCTAACACCTTATAAATAAACGAGTAGATATCACATGGCCGTCAACTAAATAAACCCGTCACATGATACGATAATATAGTGGCCGCAGGTAGCCGGGTCGTCTAGCGGCCCAGGATGCGGGGCTCTGGCCCCCGTGACCGGGGTTCGAATCCCCGCCCGGCTACCACTCCTCAACAGTATAATCGCTTTAATTACAGACAGAGAATGATCAAAATTGTAAAATCGTATAAGAGTCCATAATTCTACCGGGAGAATACTAGATGAAGAAGAAAAGTAAGGAATATAGCTTCATAGTATTCTTTGATCTCGACGGTACTATGTGGACTCATCTCGACGTGTCTGCTATGAAGCCTCCTTTCAGGCTCGTAGGAGAAGGCATGATAATGGACTCTAAAGGGGAAAAACTGAGACTGTATCCCGAGATGGTGGAGTTAGTCAAATATGTTAAAGAGCTGGGCGGGCTGACTAGTACTCTTAGCTGGAACTACCAGAGCCATGCGCTATCTGCACTAGAAACCCTTGGAATAAACGGCTTGTTTGACTATCACGCTATAAGGCCTACACCAGACAAGTACTCCTACATGCGAGAGGTTCTCGAAAAAATAGAAGAAGAGTGCGGTAGAAGGATACCGCCGGGATGCATAGTCTATATAGATGACCGCGAGATACATCTCGAGGAAATACTCGAGAACATCGGGGAAATAGTATTCATCAGGGCAGACAAGTGTAGAAACAACATCGAGAAATGCCGGGAATCAATAAAGGCAATAGCGGATAAATGCCGTGGCATTAGAGATTAATTCAAGTAATATTACCTATCCTTATCGGTGCATGCTCCTTGAAAGAGTCCTTTTATAAGGGTCTATCCCCGGAACAATTGTTTTCTCTGATAGAAAAAGTCGAGAGCCGCGACATGGATCCATGGACGGGGAAAGTATTCACACACATATATGATCCCGGGGAACAAGAACTGATAGAGTATGCCCGTGGAGCGCTTCTAAGAAACTATGATAAAACAATGCTCGACTTCACAGTGTATCCAAGCATAGTATTCTATGAGACAGACCTCGCCAGTTTCCTCCTAGGGATCTTTAAGGGAGGAGAAAACAGCGTTGGATCCTTCACATATGGCGGTACCGAGAGCATAATGCTAGCTGTCAAGTCGGCAAGAGAGTACTTCAAGAAAAAAGCTGGAGATGCAATGCCGGAGATAGTTCTTCCCGAAACAGCGCATCCAGCATTTCGTAAATCCGCCGAATACCTCGGAATGAGGACAAATATAGTTAGAGTTAATCGTGAAACCTGGACAGTAGACCCGGCAGACATAGACTCCGCTATAGGAAAAAACACGGCTATGGTGGTTGTCTCCACTCCCAACTATCCTTATGGGACAGCAGACCCGGTGGAGGAAGTGGCAAGTACCACGAGAGACAAGGATGTATGGCTACACGTTGACGCCTGCCTAGGAGGCATGATTCTTCCATTCCTGAGGGAGAAGGATCCTGAGATACCACGTATAGGATTCGACGTAGAAGGAGTCTACTCGATAAGCGTGGACATGCATAAGTTCGGCTATGCACCCAAAGGTTCATCAATGATCCTATACAGGGACAAGGATCTCAGACTAGGCCAGTTATATGTGAACGCGTCATGGCCAGGATACCCGCTTGTCAACCAGGCAGTCCTCTCAACGAGAAGCGCGGGTACACTCGCCGCTGCCTGGACAATAGCAAGACTACTGGGGTACGAAGGATACTCCCGGATGGCCGAGAAAATCTACAAGGCAAGGAGGACCATTGAGGAAGGCATAAACGATACCGGCACACTCTATGTTATCGGTAAACCAAAGGCAGGCACCCTAGCATTCACAAGTGATAAGAAGAACATATTCCATCTAGGACGCCTCCTCAAAAAGAAGGGATGGATCCTGCAGTCACAGCCAGGCAACAGACATCTAGGATATCCCCCCAGCCTTCATATGACGATAAGCCCCGTACACGCAGAAGGCCCTGCGGACAAGTTCGTAGAAGACCTGGCAATGCTTGTCGATGAGGCCGAGGAATGGAACTGGCAACTTGTTGAGAGCATAATTCAGCAATTGGGGCTTGGACAAGGCCACGGTCGAGAAGCAGCCGTATTAATGGGTAGAATGGTAAAGGAACAATTAGTCTCGGGTGGCGGAGAGGGAGAGGGATTAGACCTAGTGGATCTCCTAATATACTGGCTTGAACCCGACAAGGTAGAGGAGTTATTGAAGATAGCTGTAAACGAGATATTCTCGTGACCAGAGGAAAGTATAGAGCTAATATTGTCGTCTAAACTGTGAAAGTTCGCGGAACGTCTTCTTCACATTCTTATACATTCTCGTATATGATGCGAGGAGCTTCTGATAGGTCTCCCTGTATTTTCCAGGCTTATACTGGCGAGCTATCTCTATCTTTGACGCATATTGTTCCAGAGTAGAGTATCCTAGGCCGAAGCCAGCTATCATGGCCCCACCTCTTAGCCCAGCTAGTTCGGGAGCAGAAGGAACCTCTACTATGTAGCCTGTCATATCAGCCAATAGTTGCCCTACAAGCTCACTGCGTGCCAGTCCACCAACCAGTCTTACAGGCTCCCTACTACCAGAGAGCTTTGAAGCGTACTTGAATCCCCAAGCCGTATTAAGCACAACGCCCTCAACAACGCTCCTCATTATTTCTCTCCTATCCGTATTAAGATCGAATCCTACAAGCACTCCGCGGGCATAAGGATCGTCGACTGGGCATCTCTCGCCGAAAAGCCACGGTCCAAAGAGTAATCCATTAGCTCCAGGCGGTACTTCCGCTATAGCGGATAAAGCCTCGCCTACATTCTGGAAGCCTAATAAGGTGCTCGCCCAGTCTACGGCTCCACCAGCTACTTCCTGCTCACCTATTGCGAGATAGTATCCAGGATGGGCTGATACAAGGCTCCCAATATAATGGCTAATATCGAGAATCCTCTTCCTTGTATGAAACGCTGTCCATCCACTTGTGCCTAGATAAACGTGGAGCCTGTTCTCTTCCACCGCGCCGGATCCCAGTGCCACGGCCGCGACGTCTCCCATACCCACCAATACCCGGGTATTCTCTGATAAACCAAGCTCTCTGCTGGCCTGCTTGGTTAAGGTTCCAGCTATCTCGTGTGCCTGCATTATAGTAGGCATCTTACCAGGATCCAAGCCATATCTCATGAATAGCTTTCTACTCCACTCTGGAGGTATCTGTCTGGTATCGGCGAGCCAAGTTAGATGGGCATCGTCCGCAGGATACACCGGCGTACCTGTAGTCTTATAGACTAGGTATCCTACAGCTCCTAGAACATGTTTGGCCCGCTCATATTCTTCGGGCAAGTTTTCCCGGATCCATACAAGCTTTGAGATAACGTCTTTTCCAGTACTGCTAGGCGCGCCTCCAGTAATCCTTAGAAACTCTAGTAGCCTAAACACATTGTACCCTGATATACGCAGTAGACCACTCCAAACACTCTCGGGCAGACCAGCAGCCCTCTCATCCAGCCAAGTAATCAAATTAGTTAACGGTTCTCCCTTTTCATCGAGAAGTACTAACCCAGCCATGTAAGCAACAAAGACGACTGCATCTACCTTAGCCTCACTAGACGAGACAAGATCCTGTGCAAGTCCCGTCACAGTTCTCCAGAGCCATTCCGGGTCTTGCTCTGCCAGTCCTGGAGCGGGATAAATAACCTGAGACTCGGCCTGTCTAACCTCGTTTATTTTAAGGGACTCCAAGTCTAAGAGGCCAGCCTTTATCTTTGTAGTCCCGATATCAAACACTAATGCCTTAGACGTCAAACTCTATCCTCCCCATTAGGGCAAGAACAAAAGGATTATTTGCAAGGTTGGTTGTATCCTTACATGTATTCTTGTAAACTGGTAGCTGTAAATAATAATTGATAAATGAAAAATAAATACGGTGGGACTAAAAGGGGAACGAGAACGTGGAGCCCTAACAGTAGAGGAAACTAAAGGATAACGACCTCGACATCACTGAGAGAGCTCACTACATCAACTACGAACTGCCTATATTTACTCTTTATGCTTTTCTTTCGTATCACGGCGGCCTCGGCCGGGCCATGCCATGTCTTCAAGATTGCTTGCTTTATAACGTCCTCGGTTACGCCTTTCTGGAAAGCATATTTTGGAATAATATGGCCAAAGCAGTAGTCACCGTCGAGGTGGAGTTCGGTGAACTTCGCCGGATAATGAGTCTCTCCAAATCCAGCTACTCTACGACAACCTGTGTCTATACCACGCTCAAGAACACTAACAACAGCTTCCGCCATAGATTCCTGTGCTTTTTCGTCTTTCCATTCTTCGGGTGTACTGCCTATCTCTATAAAGACAAGCGGTTTCCTATTCGATGTTGGCCCGTGATGAGTTGCCTCGAGAGTCACAACGTATCTCCCTAATAGTCCTCTTGTCTCTGCCGCTTCCCGATAGTTCCTAAGCAACGTTCTGCTTAGCGGAGGAGCCGAGAAGGATAATGTATATGGTTCACCGCCATAGCTAGAGTCACTTGTAGGATTACCGGTATGATGAGTCGTTAGACTAGGCTTGCCGCTACTCGCACTGTGCCGTGACAAGATAATTACCGCATCTGCCGATGGATCCGGAGACGTGTCTAGCCAAGTGAAGTATAGGGTCTCCTCATCGTATCCCGCTAGATAAAAATCGTTGTTTAGGATCCAGCATTCTTCTGCTGGTGGCGGACAAGTAGCCTTTTCAGCATCTATGAGTTCACGGAGTGCCCTTGCAGCTCCGGAACCCGCGATATCGCGCATGCTATATACGATAGCCAGCCTAGGCGATGTGGTCACTCTATACTCACCGATGAGTCTCCTAGCGCCAATAAGAGTCTTCAGTAGGCTGTAAATTGATAAAGTTATGATGTCTATATTCCTAGCCTTACTTTAGCGGCTAATAATAACAGTATTGTTTTAGCGTCTTCGATCTCTCCCCTCTCTATCATTTTGAGGGCCTCATCTAGCGGTATTTTGACGAGACGGATTATTTCATGTGGCTCTGGACTACTCTCTCCCGGCTCGGGGTCTGGGGCTAGGAATAGGTATAGTTTCTCCGTAGAGTAGCCTGGCGAGACATACCCTGATCCTACTGGTATGAGTTGGGTCGCCCTGTATCCTGTTTCTTCCTTGAGCTCTCTTCGAGCTGCTTCCTCGGGGTTCTCTCCCTTATCGATGACCCCTGCGGGAGCCTCTAGGATATACTTATCTATTACTGGCCTGTACTGTCTTATCAACACGACGTCCTTCCCTATCACTGGGAGAACTGCTACTGCGTTAGGAAATATTACCTGGTCTACTATCATTCTGTGGCCATTTGGGAGAACTTTTTCCTCTGCCCGGAAAAGAACCCTTCTACCTCTACACTCAACCATCCTGCTTCACCTCTCTTCTTCCATAGAGTCGATGGCCACGTGCCATGTGTCCTGCCGCTTGTGCGGCGAGTATATT
>JALWJI010000040.1 GCA_027081695.1 Acidilobaceae archaeon
TACTCTCCCAGATGGCATGGATAATAGCAAGAATGACCGCTCAAGAAGAACTAGACGCTCATCTACCACCACTCGACAGGGAAAAGATAAAACTATTACGAATACTTGAAGAAATCGAGTTCCTCGACGATGACGAGTTCCTCATGGTAATGCACAGGCTAAACACTATAAGACTACTAAAAAGACTAGGCTCACAAGGCCCGAAGACCCCTATAGACATGCTAGACCAGGATGAGGAAGTAAAAGTAACAATATCTCCCAGCGCAAAAGACACAAACTAATATTATTATAAACGGAATCCTCACAATCGACTTCCTATACACATCTACTAATATACGAAGCTCAACACGTTATTCTTCCAGGGTGAAGGATTGGAGAAGCAGGTATCATTCTTAATATTGATCCTAGACGACAAGGTAGAAATAGTAGAATATCCAGGCCGGGTCAAGACCCCGCCATCAAAGATACTACTCGCTGAGCCCACCACAGGAAAAGTCTATCAATACGTCCTCAAGACCAGCGAATTCTCCCAAAAGCCAAAGACTGAGCATATGCTTGTGATAGTATTAGATCAAATGTTCCATGGATTCGGAAAAATAATACGACGCGAAGTACCAGGTGATGTCCTAGTAGTAGAGATCTTGGGCCGAGGAATAAAGAGCCCCTATGAGCAAGAAGGCGTCCTATACTGGCCCGCACAGGACGATTACGATGTTATGAAAGCAGTAGAAGATCTCGCTAAGAAACATGGAAGAGCAGTGTTATTTACTGGAGACAAGAAGCTAGCCAGGCAAACAAGCATGCTTCTATCAGGTCTAGGAGTAGAAGTAGAGTACATGCCTCCCAACGAGTATCCAGGAAAGGAAGCTATAGTTAGATCAATGCTCCAGAAAATAATGCTCATACTCGGAAGAGAGTCCTTATAAGTCTCAAACCATGACACGTATACGATGGGCTTATAATGCATGGCTCATGGAAGGGAAGAGACGTCATAAGCATTCTCGATTTCTCCCTAGATGATCTCGAAGAACTCTATAACCGGGCAGACAAGTACCTGGAAAAAATACGCGCCGGGACTCCTCTCAGAACACTAGAAGGACTCGTAATATCACTCGCGTTCTTCGAACCAAGCACACGTACCAGGATGAGTTTCGAAACCGCGGCTAAACGACTCGGAGCCAGCGTCATAGGATTCACGGCGGCAGCAGGTACAAGCTTGGAGAAGGGAGAGAGCTACGCAGACACCATACGGATGCTCGACGGCTACAGCGACCTAATAGTTCTAAGGCATAAGTATGAGGGAGCGGCGAGATTCGCCGCCGAGATAGCAGAGCACCCTGTCGTTAACGGGGGAGACGGTAAACAGCATCATCCAACACAGGCATTCATCGACCTATACACCATAAGGAAGCTGAAGCAAAGACTAGAAGGCCTGAATATAGGGGTACTAGGCGATCTCCGATATGGTAGGGCTGCAAACAGCTTCATTCTTGGAACAGCCCTCTATAGGACGAACACATTGTACTTGATTAGCCCGTCACAGCTACGGATGAGGGATGAGACAAGAATAATATTAGAGGATCTCGGTGTACGGTTCTACGAGACGGAAAGTCTTGAAGACGTCGTCTCAGATCTAGACGTCCTATACGTGACCCGGATACAGAAGGAGAGATTCCCCGATCCTAGCGAGTACGAGAAGGTAAAGGGGAGTTATAGGGTTACGAGGCGCCTACTAGAGACAAGAGCTAAGCCAGACCTTATAGTCATGCATCCACTGCCACGCGTAGGAGAAATATCGTACGACGTTGATGATACACGATACCAGGCTTACTTTAAGCAGGCATATTATGGGGTTCCTGTAAGGATGGCGGTACTGAGCCTAGTCTTCGGGAGAGAGAGGTGAATGGATTGGTGGAGAAACACCTGCTCGTGTCTAGGATAGAGATGGGAACGGTAATAGACCATATTCCTGCTGGGAGGGCCCTCGCAGTTCTCAGACTCCTGGGAATAACAGGGCGCGAAGGATACAGAGTAGCACTCGTAATGAATGTTGAGAGCAGACGCCTTGGAAAGAAAGACATAGTAAAAATAGAAGGAGTATACGTCGACGAGGAGCACGCGAAGAGAATAGCTCTCGTTGCTCCTGAAGCCACGCTTAACAGGATAGAGAACTATGTAGTGGTGTCAAAGAAGAAGCTAGAGCCGCCGGAGGAACTCGAGGGAACCCTGACATGTACGAATCCTACTTGTATAACGAGGAAGCCGAGGGAACCTGTTACGCCGAGATTCTATAGGGTCAGGGGCAAGAGGTTAAGATACCAGTGCGTATACTGTGGTACAATCATAGGCGAAGACGAGATTATTAAACAGCTAGCCGGTGAACATGTTTGATATGTCCCAAAGACATTAGATGGATATGCGGTGAAATATGGACGGAGCAGGGTTCTAGTTCTGGATGCATAGACGTGTTAACCGGGGAGTTAACAGACAAGACAACAGGAAACACACTAGACCTAACCCACACAACACTCATAATATTCCCAGGGTACGCAGACATACACGTCCACCTACGAGGACTAAACCAATCATACAAAGAAGACGAGTATACAGGTACCAAGGCAGCGGCAAGCCAAGGAATAACATTCCTAGCAGACATGCCAAATACAAGCCCCAGACTAGACACACCAGAAGCACTAGACCTAAAACTCAAAGCAATCAAAAGGAAAGCACAAATACCCGTTAAACCATACGCCGCTGTCCCACAAAACCCGGAAACAGTGGAGAAACTCGCGAAGAGAACCATAGCAGGATTCAAGATATATCCAAGCGATTTAGAAAAACGCGAGGCATCAATCAAGAAAATCCTAGAAACCGGTAAGCTCGTAGTCCTACACCCAGAGCTCCCCGAAGCCGATAGACTCGAAGCAGAGAGCATCTCTCAAAGAGGAACTATCCGCGGATGCCACCTAGAAGGTGCCGCAGTAGACATACTCGCATCCCTCTCAGACAACAAACCTTCAAAAATCCACGTTACACACGCCAGTTGTCTTGAAACAGTGATGAAGGCTAAGACATATGGATTCACTGTAGACGTTGCACCGCACCACATAATATATAACTACGACCAGCACCTGGACATCTCTCTCTATAAAGTGAATCCTCCCCTAAGATCAATGCTAGACTCCCACAGGCTCCTACAGCTCATTATCGAAGGAAGAATAGATATCATTGCAAGTGACCATGCCCCCCACGCCGAGTGGGAGAAAAACGATCCATTATCCTCAAGACCAGGCATACCATGGCTAGAGGCATGGCCTTCAATCCTACGTAGAATACTCGTCAAACCAGGAGCACTTAGCCAACAAGAATTCTTCCAGTTAACCGTGTGGAACCCGAGGAAACTTGTAAGGGTTAACACGTGGGAGACTATAGTAGTGTATGATCCATACTACCAGGGAAGATACACGGGATCCAGATACTCAAAGGCAATACCCTACTATCACTATATGTCAGAGTACTATGGAGAGGCAAGATGCGTCTACTGGAGAGGAAGACTAGTATATGGCGAGGAAACTAGGATATTTTCGACAGCGAGATGAATGTTTCTAGATATCTGTCTGGCCTTCCAATATCTAGGTACCGGATCCTGCTGGATAAAGCAGTACACATCTTGTGTCCTCTCGATAATAGGAGTCTTAGCCCATCGGTCAGTTCTAGTTCACCAGTATTCGGGTTCCTAGGAGTATTTTCAAGAGAATAGAGCAATTCCCTGCTTGGCAATAGGTAGATGCCTGTTATAGCATAATTGCTTGGAGGATCACGTGGCTTCTCGACTAGATCCCTGACCGTAAGTATCTCTTCTATTTGGCCAATACCATCCATTAATCTTGTACCAGGAACTATTACGCCGTAGTTCTGGGGGTCGGGCACAGTCAGAGAGTGTATTAGGGATCGGCATTTGTCCCCGAGGTTATTGAATGCTCTAAGCATATCTTCTACGATGTTGTCATTGTTGTTCTGTTTGAGGAGTATATCTCCTAGATGGATTAGTACGTATTCTGTATTCACAGCCTTTAGTCCCCTAAGAACGGCGTCTCCAAGGCCCTTTGGAGAAGGCTGATCTACCCATATGATATTGCTATCCTCCAGCATAAGGTAGAGCTCCTTTAGGGACTCGGCCTCAATAGTCTTTCCTTTATCCATTAGCGTATCATATAATCCCCAGTCTGGTAGGAAGTGGTCTTGTAGGATTCGTTTACCCCGTCCAACTACGAAGACGAAGGTGCGAATACCTGCTTTATAGAGTGTTTCATATATTAATTGGATGAAGGGCTTGAATATAGTTCTCTCATCGTATCTAGCTGGTACTGGGAGCATTTCTTTTGGCATTTCTTTAGTGGCAGGAGTCATACGTGTTCCAAGACCGGCTGCTGGTATGAGTGCTGTAACACCATTCTTGATACTGGTGCATTCTCTTGTAGTTGTCATAGCGGCCACCGGATACTGGGGTTGCTTATGTTATGGGTTTCAATGCTGGTTTAATTATATATTATGCACGATTTATAA
This sequence comes from Acidilobaceae archaeon, assembly GCA_027081695.1. Lineage (GTDB taxonomy): Archaea > Thermoproteota > Thermoprotei_A > Sulfolobales > Acidilobaceae > S143-63. The sequence continues at coordinate 4,567 of JALWJI010000040.1, forward strand.
AGTGGTGGACGAATAATCTTCCAGAATATCTAGGTGAGTTGTCATGAGCTGGGAGTGCACCTATACTTATAAGGTCGAGAAGGAGCACGTGGCCCAGCATCTCGCAGAGAGGGGAGAGTATATACTGAGTACGCCTTGTCTCGTGCTCTTCATGGAGGCTTCCGCCCGAAAATGCCTAGATAGTAATGCAGGTATCACTAGTGTGGGGTACCGGGTCGACGTCAAGCATAGGAAGAGTGTAGGGGTCGGGGAGGAGCTGACTGTTAAAGTTAAGGTTTTCGAGTGGGATGGTCGACGGGCGCTTGTGTACATGAAGGCTTATGATAGTAACGGAGACTTGGTTGGAGAGGGAATTAATGAGAGGTTCAAGAAAAGCTGAAGCCGGAAAATTGGGTCATGGAATTTTTATTTTCCAAGTTTATATCGTATACATAAATATCTATGATGAAAAATAACAGTTGAATACAAGGAGGTTGTCGGGGGCAAAATAAAATGGTAGAGTTCAAGACAAACCTCGAACTACTCAAGAAACTCGTCTATACTCCTGGAATCCCAGGCTACGAGGACCAGATAAGACAAGCAATCATCAACGAAGTAAAGAGCCTAGGAGACCTAAGCGTAGACGAACACGGCAACATAATACTAGACCTCGGCGGAGAAGGTAAAACACTCCTTATAGCTGCACACATGGACGAACTAGGACTAGTCATCACCAACATATTCGACGATGGACTGCTAAGCTTCAGAAAACTAGGAGGAATAGACGACAGGATACTCCCCGCGAGACACGTAAGAATACTGGGAGAGAAGGGAGAGGTACATGGAGTAATCAACTTCCCCAGCCCACACCTCAACTTCGAAAAAGACCAAAGCGTCATACCATGGCACAAGCTACGAATATTCATAGGGGCAGAATCCCGAGAAGAAGCCGAGGAGATGGGAGTATACATAGGAGCCCCAGCTGTATTCATAAAACACTGGACTCTCCTAGCTGGAGGCAAAGCAGTAGCTTCAAGAGGATTCGATGACCGGGCAGGAACCTATGCACTTGTAGAGCTAGCAAAAATCCTAAAAGACACCGAGAAAAAGCATAGAATAGTCATAGCCTGGACCGTCAAGGAAGAGATAGGTTTATGGGGAGCATACGCTCTAGCAGCAAAAACCAAGGCTGACGCATTCATAGCAGTAGACACCATGGCTTGTTGTAGACCAGAGATAACGGGTAGAATGAAGCCCGGAAGGGGACCGGCTCTCCGGCTAATCGATAATGCATACGTAGCGAACATGACTATGGCCAATGAG
>JALWJI010000041.1 GCA_027081695.1 Acidilobaceae archaeon
GAAGACGAGTTTGTATGGTAAGGTTCTTTCCCCATCTTCAACCAGCACTTTTAAGTTTTTCTATCATAGGTCCCCCGAACCATGGTTCAAGTTTGAATAAGTGCTGGTTGACATATTATACATATGAAGAAGGGGTGACTCCCCATTGGACGATACTAATGGATCGAGAAGAAGTTTCCCGGGGCTAAAAGCCCTAGTAGAGCTGAAGCTTAGGATGAAGTATGGGAAGGGCCTTTCACAGGCCTCGGAAGAGGAGTTAGAGGAGGCTATAGAAGAGATCTACAATGACGAGATATCAGAGGTAGTAGCAAAGCGAATACGAGAAGAATCCATTTCTTCCAATATTGTTTGGGGCGGCGAGTTAGTCTTTTAGGGTTTTGATGCTTGTTTGGGATTTAATGATTTTCCTCTATCCCTCCCCTCTCCATTATTCCGTGAGGCTAGTAGTCCTAGGATAACTTGGCCCATTATGCCGCCTGCGACAAGTCCTAATATGTTCAAGGAGAGGAGCTCTGCGGATCCCAGTATTAGCTCTACGCTACCCGTGGTTATAGTCCATGCGAGTGTAGCTGTCGGAGGAATGATAGCCGCGGCTACTGCTACGCCGGTTAGCGCCTCGGTGATTGTTGTGGCTATGCTGAATGCTCCTGCGACTCCAAGCAGGATAGGGAGGACGACATCGTAGCTAGTGACTCTTGTACGCATCAATAACTCAGGGGTCTCACGTAGTTCCCCACCCATAATCGCTATCAAGGCTAGTGCTGTCAGAGAAGCTATGAGCGGACTAGCTATTAGTATAGCTGTGCTTTTTGCTCCTGTGTATGCTAGTTTCTTGTTTTTCCAGTATATGCCTAGGCTGAGGCTGTATAGTGGCCCTAGTATGGGGCTTATTAGCATGGATCCTATGATTATGTATGGGTTGTTCAGTAGGAGACCGATTAGTGCAGTTAGGCCGGCGATCATGCTTAGGAGTGGTTGCGCTGGCTGAAGCTCTGCCTTTTCCATTGTCTCTTCTTCCAGCATGAATTTGGGTGCTGAGACGTATTGTTTCAGTCGGTATCTCCATTTTCTCTGAGTTACACGGTATGGCGAGCCTAGCCCTGCTTCTACATCTATTACTAGTATGAGGTTTTCCTTCTTCCTCAGGTCTAGTATTGTTCTTAGCTCTCCAATAATGTCGTCTATTACATATATTGGGGCATAGAATGATAGCTTACAGGTTTTCTTTCCCCGTGACTCAATAGGGGACCTGTACCAGTATATGCCCCATTTATCGAGTAGGGAAGTGACTTTATCAGCAGAGCCTGATTCACAGTAGACTTCTACTTTTTTCATACTGGTCGGCAAGCCTAGGTACCTCATTCTTTACTCTATGAGGGTTAATCTAGTTGTTCTATCTATTTTGAATACTTTGTCTCATCCTTTCATTTATTTAGAAGAATCATACTATAATATTATATATGGTGATTACTAGGAGGTGGACAGATATGATATTATTTGATTGGGGAACCTATAACGGGCTCGGAAAACTAAAGGTTGCTGCAACCCTAGGCTTAAAGCTCACAGAGATACCTCCAAGAGACCTTGCATACAGGAGGGACCCCTCATATTTCGACGAGTACAGGAGCTTTTCGCAGAAAGCCTTCACATCTATAACAGCTCACGCCCCCTACTATAACGTTGTATCAGTTGATAAGGAGACGATGGAGAAGAGCTGGAGAGGCCTAATAGCCGGAGCGGAGAAAGCCAAGAGGGCCGGAGCCGAGATCTACAACCTTCATCTTGGCTGGAGAGCATACATGGATCATAGAGACCTTGACTACACTGTAGAATTCTTCAAGCGCCTAACAGAAAAAGTCCCAGGCATCATGATAAGCATAGAGGTTCCATATACTAGGAGAATGCTCGGTGACTGGGAAGAAATAAGGCACATTAGAGAAGCTGTAGGAGAAGACAAAATAATAGTAAGCGTACAGCTAGAAAACGCGTGGCTATATGAGACCGGAGCAGGAGATACTGGGTTATTAGAAGAAGCCAACAAGACTGCCACGAAAGAATTTTGGATGAAAATGCTCGACAAGGCACTCTCCCTAAGTCATAACTATCTAAGCCTAAGATTCAGCCAAATAATAGCATTCGCGTTAGGACGCAGAATACTCAAAAAGAGAACCCCGCTAGGGAAAGGATACCCAGACATAGAGCCTGTAGCAGGCGCCATCGCCGAGTTCCTCGTAAAGAACATTCATAGGAAGGCACTACCGCTAAGAGCACACATTATATACACAGGCCCTCCAGAGACAAAATACAAGGACACAATAGCACTATACGCAGCAATAATGCAAGAAGCAACAAGACATCTCTAAGTAGGAAAAAACTAGGATCTACTCTAAGTCTTTTCCCTATTGAACTATTCCTCTAATATGCCCACGTTACCGAGATGAGATATACATGGTTATCCGGGTACATCAGAGAAAATACTGGCTCTAACCCTTGATTCCTGACAAATAGAAATCACAGCCACAAGCAATGACCGTACAAAAAGGGCCCTGGATCGTGTATGGAACCAGTATAGCCTAATGGTGATAGAAGTGAAGAAACGCAGACTCAGACCACGAGACTATCAATTAGAAGCGTATAGATGGGCGTTAGAGAAAAAACGTGCAGTGGTCTGCATGCCGACTGGCACCGGGAAAACTCTGGTCGCTGCCTTGTGGATAGAGGAGCTTCTCTCTACGCAAAAGGCAAAGAAGATCCTCGTGTTGGAGCCTACACGGTTCATGGTTGAGCAGACCTCTAGGTTCCTGACTATGTATGGGTTGGAGGCCAAGCCTCTCCACGGTAGCTTGCCGGAGTCTTTGAAGAGGAAAGCGCTTGATGCGAGGATTATAGTGGCTACTCCTGAGATACTTCTAGGCGAGTATGGAAAGGTACTTGACTGTATAGATGCTGTTGTGGTAGACGAGTCTCATCACACTACTGGCCAGGACGCCTACCTGAAGGTCATGGAGAAGATAAACGCGTCGTATAGGCTGGGTTTGTCCGCGTTTATTCCTAGGAGCAGGCATGGCCTGATTAGAAAGTACATTGGCGAGATAAGGTGTTGGTCGTGGAGCGATCCCCGTATAAGGAGATATGTTCCTGACTGGTACGGTGAAGTTTACGAGGCACCGTTCAATGATGAGGAGAAGAAGCTTTATAACCTGCTTGAGTCCTTGTGGGAGAAGAGCCATGGATCTCTCAGAGTGTTAATTGGCAATGCTCTGAGATGGTATTCCCGTGACGGTGCCCTGGCACTTTGGGAGACTTATAGGAAGCCTGGAAGCAGGCTTAGAAGGATATTGCGGGATTACGAGCCGCTACTGACATCACATAAAATACGTCCACTCCATAAGCTCGACGCCCTTAAAAGGATCCTGTCAGACTACGAGGGAGAATATACTAAGGCCATAATCTTCGTTGAGAGAGTAGCCATAGCCTTATACTTGTACCGTGTTCTCCGTCACTATAGGCCGGTCTTGATCATAGGGAGGAGAAGGATTGAGCCGAGAAAAGCAATCGAACAGGCCAGGCGCCCGGAGACGAGGATAATCATAGCAACGAGTGCTGGAGAGGAAGGAATAGACCTCCCGGAAGCGGATCTCCTAATAATATGGAGCAATATAGCGAGTCCTCTAAGATTTATCCAGAGACTGGGACGGATACTGCGTCCTAAGAAAGAAGTCAAGAAGACTAAATACGCAGTATTTATCGCGACACCTGATACAGTGGATACCGATAGCTTAATCGACGGGCTTTTGCTGGCGGAGAAGGCCGGTGTTAAGCTGGGAGTTGAGCCGGAAACTATGAGGTACCTCCTTAATCTTAGTAGGAGGAGAAAAATACTAGACCTCATATCGGAGAACCCTCTGCCAGCCGATATAATTGCAAGGGCACTAGAAGCCCCACTTGAACGAATACAGAGAAGCCTAGCCTGGCTATTACGACACGGTCTCGCAGCATATATCTATACGGGCATAGGTAGGATCTACTTCACAAGCGACTCAATAGAAAAACTACTAAGAGAATATAAGGAGTACCTAAACCCGGATCCCTCACTGTACGCATCTATAACGTTCTACCCCGAGACTGGTAAACCAGTCACGTATAGAGGAACCTATATGCAGGTACGTAGACGGGCTGTAAAGATAATTGGTACACATAGTATATCTAGGGTTAGGGCTTCGATTCAACTTATTATCCGTCGAGGTTTCGTTAGGCTAGTTAACTTGACTTATAGTTTTCCGGTTGCTGACGAGAAGTTGCTTGATATTGTTTTGAGGAATATTTATTCTGCTGGTAGGATTGTTGTTTAGGTCTCTCTTTTCTTATTGTATTTTTGCTTTATGATTCAGAATATATTTAAATATCGTTTACTAATTTATAAATATGGTGTAAGATATGGTGAAAATACTACTAGATTTCTTCAAGGTAAAGCGCAAAAACGAAAAACCTGCTAGCACAGACTATCTACTAGAATCATATCAGCAGGTACTATCAAAAATCAAGAAAGGAGATATCAACTACATAATAAAAACAGGAGTACCTAGCTGTAAACTAGGCCAGCCTCCTCCACCGAAACCAGGAATAAAACCATATATTGCCTCGGGACTCAGATACGGAAGTCTCTTCATAAAAGATACCGAGCTACTACTAGAGATAACGCTACACGGAATATACAGTACGTCTACACTATTCGTTGAGATTACAGGCGACCAATTACTTGAACGCATTGCGGACTATACACTCCTCCGCAAAGGCAAGGCATTCCTGTTCCAAGGTACCCTAGAAGGACTAGGCAAAGCCAGGATACTCTCTATCGACGGCTACGTCACTGGAATAATCCTAGAAACGAAGGATATGATACTTACAGGAATAGACGCTTACCTCTACATAGAACAGAAACTGATAGAGAAAGCTGTATTCAACGTAATATATATCCCGGACAACCTGGTAGAATGGAGAGACGAGGAATATTCAATAAGGATACCTGGAATCGACAGACAACACAAATTGCTCGTAAACTTAGTGAACTACTTGTATAAGTCTCTGATAAATGGAGCATCAGCACGTATTATAACCAAGGTAACCGATCTTCTAGACTTATACATCAAGATCCACTTCCGTAGCGAGGAACTACTAATGGAACATTTTGATTATCCGGAGCACTTATATAGGAGACATGTTGAGGAGCACAGGGAATTCGAGAACGCAATAGCAAAATATAAGGAGATAATAGATTCTTCGACTGCGATACCTACGCTAGAGCTATTCAAGTATCTAGTGATCTGGATACAGGATCATGTACGTGGAACAGACAGGGAACTCGGACAATATCTTGCACCGATCGCTCTCCAAGCATAATTATCCAAAATGAAGGAAAATATAATGAGTAAGAGGATGGAAAACTCTTTCCCCAGACTTATCTCCTCTGTAGGAATATTCCTATAACAGCGATAATTGTGGATGCTACTAGTAGCCATGCTGATATAGGAGCCCCTGACACAGTATAGACGAATACTTTCACCGGGTTCTTCCAATAGGCGAAGAGTATAACCGATACCAGTGGAGGCACTAATATACTGGCTCCAGCTAGCTCCGGCTTAATCTTATATCCTGCAATGAGCAGGAGTGTTGTAGGAGCTAGGCCAAGTAGCATCACGCTGGACAATACGCTTAACCCTACGATGTACGAGATTCTCAACGCTGCTATACCAGCCATTGCTAGTCCAACTACTA
>JALWJI010000042.1 GCA_027081695.1 Acidilobaceae archaeon
TTAGTGTGTCCAGTACTTCCTCGTGAGCCAGAATTGTAAGGTCTGGGCATCTACTTGCTATTTTTCCTACTAGGAGTTCGAATACTCCATATACATGGTCGATATGGCTGTGTGTTACGTAGACTTTGTGAATGTCGCAGGGTGTGTAGCCTAGTTGTAGGAGGGATTCCATGCATGACTTGCCACAGTCTATTAGGAGCCTATCTATGCCATTATCCAGGAGTAGTCCTGGCCCACCGTATCCTGGCGGAGGATAACTACTTCCTAGTCCCAGTACAATTAGCTTCATTCATCTCTACCCTTAGCCCTTGTCTCTATGTATGATTATCCTAGTAGTCTGCTACATAGTTCTTTCCTGATCCTAGCAGTCAAATCTTCTATATCAAGTTCATTTCCTGTTTCCCGTGAGAGAGCTATGTCTTCTACTAGCTGATCTATTGCTGTCTTCACCATATAGTAGGCTAGGAGTTTTCTACGGGCCTTGACCTTCTCATGGAACAGGCTATTTTGCTGTAGGTATTGTTTGTGTTCTTCTATTGTGTCGACTAGTTTGTCTATATTTGTTCCGACTAGGCTACTTACCATGAGAACCCTCGGGATCCAGCCTGTTGAGGGGCCTAAATCGCCCTTTTCTACGCTGAATACGATGAATTCGTAGGTTTTTGTTGCCTCTGGCTTGTCAGATTTATTCACTACGTATATGTCTCCTATTTCCATTACTCCTGCTTTGAGGGCTTGTATATCGTCTCCTGCTCCAGGCATTGTTACTACGATTATTGTGTGGGCTGCGTTTATGACGTCTACTTCTGCTTGCCCTACTCCTACAGTTTCTAGCAGGATATAATCGTATCCTAGCGCGTCGAATGCTTCTATCATAGCGAGGCCTGCTAGGCTCAATCCTCCTTTTAGGCCTCGTGTGCTTATACTTCTTATGAATACTCCTGGATCGACGCTATGCACTTGCATGCGTAGTCTATCGCCTAGGAGGCTTCCTTGGCTTAGTGGACTGCTTGGATCTATTGCTACTACTGCTACTCGGTATCCTCTCCTGCGGAGTTCTTGTATGAGCCTGTTTATGAGGCTGCTTTTGCCTGCGCCTGGGATGCCCGTTATTCCTATGACGTGTGCTTTACCAGTTTTTCTATGGAGTAGTTTTAGTAATCGTATGCTTGTCTCTCCAGGTACTTCTAGCATTGTGAGGATTCTTCCAGTGGCTCGTATGTCTCCTTTTTCGGCCCGTGCTATGAGGTTCTCCAGTGCCCTATCTAGATCGTTCATGTCTTTTCACATCCCTAGACTTGTACCAATATACTTACACGTGGGGTTCGCGAATCTAGAAATCTGAGTATAAAATAGTGGGTTATTGGGATTACAAATACGTATCCTGTGACTGTATATATCAACGATGTAAGCCCTAGACTTACCAGTCTACATGGTCAATATTTATTGAGAATACTCTTATGACGGGCCATAATCTTATTCAGTACTTGTAGAGGGTCGGGACTAGTTGTCACCATTCTACCTATTATCTCATAGTCTGCTCCGGCCCTCAACGCGTCTCCAGGCTCTGCTCCCTGGGCTCCGATCCCAGGGCTAAGTATCTTCATCTCTGGACCCAACTCTCTCCTCATTATTCTTATGTTTTCTGAGCGCGTCGCAGGAGCGACAACTCCCCAGGGCTTTATTTGCCTTATCGTTTCTAGAATTTTGCCCATGCATGGATCTATCACGTCTTTAGAGCCAGGATGACTCATCGACGCCACTAGGACAAGGCGGATATCTCTCATGTCGAGATAGTTCTTTAGCTCTTCGAGCGCGTTTCTTCTCCCAACGAATGCATGTGCTATTACCGCGTCAATACTATCCGGGAACTCGTCCAGGATAGTCCTCATTGTATAGTAGATGTCGGCAAGTTTTAGGTCTACTACGAGTAATTTCTCTGGACAAGGGCGTTTGACCGCCTCCACTATATCTTGAGGCAATGCTCCTATAAGATTTGGCCAGCCCAGCTTGTATCCAGCAACCAAACCACACGTCTTCTCGACAAGGCTTGTTATCTTATCCTTATTCGATTTGAGGCTGTCTAACGCGATTATTGTCCTCAAATCATATGCTCCCTCCAATAGATGATAGCCCAGATCTCTAGATATAATATAGGCTATTCTATCGGTTAATTCATAATTAAACTGTCATATACTGTTTCGTGCAGACTGTATTGTATGACTTGTTTCTCTCCTTAGTGATATGTATTTGTTCTAGAGTAGTGTTATATTTAATTATTGTCTACTCCGTAGTAGATACCCTATTCCTATTAGTATTGCAATTGCTGCTATCATAATTATTATAATCTTGTTCGGTCCTAGTTCTGTGTGTTCCACGGTTGTACTTGTATTGTTTTCTTCTTGTAATTCCTTAGCCAAGTCTAGAGAGTTTAACGACGTGTTCGTTGCCTTAACGACGTGTTGAGATATAATTTCATTACCTTTCATTAGTTCTACTGTATACTCGCCGGGTACTACATATACTATTGTCTCATTTCCAGAGCCCGGTATTCTAGTTGTTCCCCCGGGTCCAGAGATCTCAACAGTGTAATTCTCCGGGATGATTATTCTGATCTGTGATAGTGGTATTTTTATAAGTTTAGCTTCTCCTCGATGAATATTGATATTATAACTTGTGTTTGCTAGAATAACTGGTGAATCACTTGTGGTTGTAAGTGAATATTCTCCTGGAGCTATGTAGTATTCTTTTCCGGGTTCTATTCTATATGCTTGGTCTGTCTGGAGATCGTAGAGCGTAATCGTTATGTTTTCAGGAGCTTCTACATGTAATGTACCAAGTAGGTTCTGGTAATCAAGGTAGAGCTCGGCTGGATTTTCTGCAGTAATGTTTACTATCGTGGAGCTAGTGAGGCCTGCTCCGGATCCAATATAGTTTTCTGGCTTTGGGAGCGTGATCGTTATACTATATTTCCCGGGTGGAAGATAGGTTTTCAGAGTACTGGAGCCAGCTATGATACTGTAGAGGGTGTACCCGCTAGTTATATTAGCTATTTGGATCTCTGTTCTGGGAATTGTGTGTATAGTCAGCAATGTATTCTTTATTATGCTTGCTTCTAGTAATGTAAATGCTATTATGGTTTTTGCCGCGTATGAATACGTGTTTATCCTAGTGTAATATATTGCGTTAGGATTGTTCGGAGACTGTACTGGGAAGATTTCTTGATTTATGAAGTCGCGGGCATGTACCTCGTATGAAGATATCCATTGTGTTGTTGTTTCTTGAGAGCTGATATTAATGAATAGGATTGCTAGTTTTTCTGTCTCGCTTTGCAAATTATATCGGGCTTCCACAAATGTGATTAATGATGTGTTTCTGAGTGCTTGTGTTCCACAGCATAGTCTCTTGTCTGTACTTAATTCTATTATTGGATTGCCTGGGGTGGTGTTCATGTTTATGATGTATATTTTGTTGTCTGTTCCTATTAGGAGGATATCGGTTTGATTATCGAGGATTAGCCAACTGTTGGTTAATATATCGCTCGTTATGTTAATAGTATATGTTAAATGAAGTGTTCTCGACATAGGATTGTACTCGTAAATGAGTGGGATTGAATTGTTTTGTAGCCCGGTTGAAAGATATTTTCCACTCGGACTCCATTGTATTCCGGACGGGGCAATGTATGTGGTTTCCGTTGTGATTGTCGAGGACTCATATATTTTTTCGAAATTATTGTTCATTAATATGATTTTCCAGTTTTTAGACTGATTCTGTTCAATGCTATCGTTATAGTTGTATCCCAATATAGCTAACAAACCATACCTGTTATTATAATCGATGCTTCGGATCGTGAAGTTCTCTATTCTGGTCTCACCTTGGAAGGTGCCATTACAGTTGAGTTTAATTATTTTGCTAGATATTCCTTGGAAGAATCCTATTAAGTAATATGACCAGTTGTATTCGTCTCCTAATATTGTTGAATCTATTTTGAGTTTATAGTCCTTAGATGTATCGATTCCTGCCAAGTATATTGTGCTGTTATTCTTGTCGAACGTGACACTGTTAACGACTGTATCGTTTAGCGTTATTACTTTCTCGAGTCTAGGTATGCCGTTACTAATATTTACAATTATTATATTGGAAAATGACAAGTTACCGTATTCTTCTACGGGTGTATAATACAAGCTAACCGTATAAATGAGACTATTGTTGCATAGAATAGCCCTATTAGTATTCATAAGATACGGACCTGAGCTATATGAGTCTTCTGGCCCTTCTATAGTAGCACTAACTGTGCCGGTCTCATTCCAGACAACGCTATATGGCGAACCCTGTATCTCGAGAGACCAAGCATGTATACTTGTTGCAACAAATAATATGAAGAGAACTAGCAAGCCATACCTCTTATACAGAGGCATTGCATAGACCCCTCTCCCTGTTAGCCATTATTTGGTCTTCAAATAGCGTATAGCGAACAGTAATACAACTACTACACCAATCAATAATGCTCTGCTAAGGATATTGTTATTAGGTGAATCCTGTGTTTGATTTTCAGATTCCGTCTGCGTGTAGCCCAGGGCGTCATACATTACTATGTCTCCTCCTTTTAGATATATGGTGCTTGTTCTTTCCTTTCCGCTCTCTAGATTAACTAGTTTAATCGTATAGTTGCCTGGTATAACCCACAGCGTTGTTATCCCTTCCACTCCCTCTATTACTGTTGATCCGCCAGGTCCTCTAACAATAACTTTATGATAATTGTTTGTAGCAATATATAACTGTGCTAGCGTGAGATTTATTTCTTGGATCTCTCCTGGTTCTATGTCTATCGTATATGTTGAATTTACGAGATAGAGGGGGTCATTGCTCGTGATTTTGACTATGTATCTCCCGGGGGCCAAATAATAGTGTGTAGACTGATTGATTATTGTTCCATGGCTTTTATGCATCTCGTAAAGCTCTACCGTTATATTCGCATTCGATGGAGTACTTATTACGAGGTGGCCGAGAAGATGATTGTAGTCTAGGAATAATTCTACTGATTCATTCCTTGATAGTGCGACGTTCCTGGCCTGTGCTAGTATGCCGTTTGGCCCAATATAGTTGTTAGGTTTTGGTAGTTGGAAAAGTATGGTGTAGGTCGATGGTTTATTATAATAGATTATTGTCTCCGTAACCGCAGTTATTTTGTCGATATAGTGTGATTCTGAGCTGCTAATGTTGATCATGGCTCCAGGCTCTGTATGGATGACTATGCGAGACATGTTTGTGATGGAGATTACATCGAAATATGTATTGAGTATAATTGTGTTGTTCTCTGATATGTATTCTAGCTTATAGGGCCTCGGGTATGTTATTATGTAGTCCCCGCTTGATGTATACCTGTATTGGTTACCAGTTATTGGTAACATATTCAGTCTTAACGATGGAGTATTCCATGTCGTAATGCTATAGTGTGCAGGGATTATCGTCGGAGTCCCATTATATGTATAGATGTAGAGCCCCTTTATTGAGCTCTGGGGTATTAGTCTCCAAGAGTAATTGGGGAATAAAAAGTATTCAGCATAGTTTAGAATAAATGTTATTAGTGGAAGATCCTTGATAGGTTGATCACCGCAGCATATAATCATACTCATTTCTATACTTGTGTTATAACGAGTAGTAGTCTTGAATTTACTATTCTCAATATGATAGATGTATAGGGTTGATCGATTTCCTAATAGTAGGGTATCATTGTATCCGATCCATGATAGTGTTAGTAGTGGAGATTCGATA
>JALWJI010000043.1 GCA_027081695.1 Acidilobaceae archaeon
ACTGCGGACACCAATTCACCGCGGACGTAGACAAATGCCCTGTATGTGGCAGTACAAGGATAAGAGATTCTAGACAAATAGTGAGTGATCTCCGCAGAATAGCATGGGAAGTAGATACAGTATTGATCGGGACTGATCCCGATGTTGAGGGAGAGAAGATAGGATGGGACGTATCGGTTCTTTTGAGACCATATAGTAGAAGGATAGAAAGACTCGAGTTCCACGAGGTTACTAAAAGAGCTATACTAGAGGCATTAAAGAACACTAGAGAATTCGACCAGAATCTAATAGATGCACAGATAGTGCGTAGAGTTGAAGATAGATGGATAGGCTTCTCGCTCTCGCCTCTACTCTGGTGCCACTTCTGGCCCAGACACTATTGTCAGTTGCTGAAAGACTTCTATGCTATTCCAGGAAAGAAACAAATGTTCATATCCCATGAGCTAGAGAGATGCTCATCAATGAGATTCTACTATAACCTAAGTGCGGGAAGAGTACAGACCCCTGTTCTGGGATGGATAGTACAGAGAACACACGAATCAAAGAAAAAGGTTCTAGCCATCAGGATCCACATAGACGGAGCGTATCTCAGCACAAGAATAGACGAGTTAAAGGGAGAGGTAATAGAACTACAGAGAGTTCTAAAAGGAAAGAAACTTGTCGAGCATGAAGTCTCTATAGAACTACTAGAGGAGAGAGAGGATAACCTCTATCCGCCTCCACCGTACACTACAGATGCTCTTCTATTCGATGCAAGCAGGATACTAAGAATGAGCGCACCGGAAACAATGAGACTAGCTCAAAACCTCTTCGAATGGGGTCTCATAACATACCATAGGACCGATAGCACACGGGTAAGTGACAAAGGAATACAGGTTGCGAGGGAATGGCTAAGCGAGCGCTTCGGAGAATCATATAGAGAACTATTCAAGCCTAGGCAGTGGGGTGAGGGAGGAGCTCACGAAGCAATCAGGCCTACACGGCCGATCGACGCGGATAGACTAAGAAACCTTGTAGACGAAGGAGTACTTGAGTTCCCCGGCCAGATCACACAGAGACATCTAAGACTTTACGATCTAATATTCAGGAGATTCATAGCGAGTCAGATGAGGGAAGCTAAGGTTAGACGAGTAAAGTACAAAGTAAGCTTCCCACCATATGATGCGTGGTTTGAAGCCGAGAGAGTTATCCAAGCCGCTAGATCTGAGAACGAAATGGGCTTCCTACTCATATGGCCCTACACTAGGCTCTCCGAAGAACTACCAGTGGGATCGTTCTGGTCTAAGATAGAGGTATACAAGGTACCCCTTGTACCACTATATACCCAAGGAGACGTAATAGAGGAAATGAAGAAGCGAGGCATCGGTAGGCCAAGCACATATGCCAAGATAATAGAGACATTGCTTAGAAGACGTTATATTACCAGGCCACCTGGTGCGAAAGGAGACTATCTCGTATCTACGATCAGAGGTGAACACGTGTATAACTATCTTACAAAGAACATAGTAGAGTATAAAGACGACTTTAAACCACTAGGTGATAAAGCGGTCGAAGTAATAAGAAACATACCGCATCTGGTTTCAGAGGAGAGAACTCGCCAGCTAGAACAGAGAATGAATGAGATCGAGACTGGGAAAACAACTAGAGTTAAAGTACTCGAAGAAGTGTACAATGAAATAGGGCCACTGGCTTCAGCAATTAGCAAAATCCCAGACGAGCTAAGACAGTCTAAACCACCTCGTGGCTCGTTCCACGAATGCATCTCTATGGCGACCATAGTCGTGACGAGTAGGGAGGGTCGAAGAATATGAGCAGAACATCCTCTTTAAGAATCGGGGTTATACATGCGAGGATCAAGTTAGGCTCGAAAAGGGCGAATACCAGGAAGCTTAAGAGCCTCGTGGCGTCTCTCGTCGACGACTACAAGGTAGACCTTGTTGTTCTCCCTCCCTATCCTTTTACAGGACCAGTAATCAACTACTATACTCCTAACCGTCTTAAACACGCCATGTCGAATTATGCGGAGAGAATAGGGCGTAGGCTTCCAGGAAATAGTATACTAGTGAATCCTATCGAGTGGGCCGTAAAATTAAATGTTAGCATACTAGTAGGACCTATGATTGAAAGGGCAGGGCCTAGGCTCTACATTACGAGTGTTCTAATAGACGAATATGGTAGTATAGTTTCAAAGTATAGGAAGATGAGCCTGACGCCGGAAGAGACAAAATACGGTATAAACAGGGGCAAGGATCCGGGCATATTCTATGTGTCAAGTAAAGATGCTAAGATAGGGGTATTCATAGACGAAGACCTTGCCTACCCAGAAGTGTTTAGATTCATGCAGAAAGAAGAGGTCAACATCGTGATCGGCTTCATGCTACCATATCCGTCTGCGTACTTCAAGATGACCCGTGACCTAGGACATATAATGACCATGGATAAATCAATGGTCGAGACATTCCTAGCAGTTAGAAGCAAGGAAATAGGAATACCAATACTACTAGTGGGGGGCATAGTTGAAGACGTAGGAAACCACGGTAAACTAGCCTATATGAACACTATTCCTGTCGAGCCCGACGTAGGAGTGATACAAGAAAAAGAAAAGGGTCTAGAGGAAATAGACACTGTATTTATTGTCGATGTAGATGTAAGGCATAGTAGGGCCCTGCCATTGAATCCGAATATAACGGAAACCGTCAAGAGACTCTGCAAATCCTTGAAATAATCCTTTCTATTCTTTTCCCGTCTACAGAGCTGAAGATCCTGGAAAAGAAATATCCTCATAAATAAGCATAAGGAAACCACGTATGGGAGAAGTATAACGTATTATTTTATTATCATGTGGATTTCATTAGTTTAAATGAAAGAACTGAGTTATACAGAATGGTTTAGAGGTGGTCATCGTGGCAAGGGAAGACATGGGTCCTCCAGTAATTACCGTTGCCTCCCACTCGCCTATAGTCTTGAAAGAAGAAGATACAGTTGCTAGAGCCGTACAATTAATGGCGGAGCATAATATAGGTGCCGTAGTTATTGTAGATGATTCTATGAAGCCTATAGGTATCTTTACGGAGAGGGATCTATTGATAAAGGTATGTGCTAAAGGACTTGATATGAGTTCTGTGACGCTGAAAGATGTAATGACGAAGAATCCGTTCACTATCAAAGAGGAGACACCGGTTAAGCAGGCGCTGGAGATAATGTTGAATTTCGGGTTTAGACACCTACCGATTGTGGATGAGTCTGGTACTCTCATAGGTATTGTCAGTATAAGGGATCTCTCGAAGCCTCTTGCTCTTGATGTTGACGTGAGTGAATTGCATTCTGCGGGTTGATTAGCTGGGATTAGATCCGGTTATCTTTTATTTTTAAAAGTTGGTTTCATGTAAAAACTAATTTCTTAATGTTTGTATTGTTTTGTTGTTATTTCGAAGATAGATATTTAACGCCGTTAACTATTTATATGGACTCAAGCTTAAATAGAACAGTGGTGTAGGACTTGAGCGTCCAAGTAACTAAACGCCGCGTTCAGCGGCTAGGAGGTTCTAGCCTTATAATTACGCTTCCCAAAAACTGGGTAAAGAAACTCGGCCTCATAGCAGGAGATGAGGTCATAGTAGTAGATGAGGGAGCACATCTCAAGATACTCCCTAGCACGGAAGATACCGAGAGAAGACTCAAATCTATAATTGTGAAATATGGTTCGAATATGAAAAATATGAGATTATCCGAGATTGTTGAATGCGCATTCTCTAAAGGCATAGACTGGGTCTATCTATACCCATCTCGTTCAACTATGAGCTTAGTAGAAGAAAGTCTAGGAGAACTAGATGAGTCAGACTACGTAGCAAACTACACAGTATATCCCGATCACATAGAGATAATGATCAACAGAAGCAATTCCGACTCCGCCACCATAATTAAAGATATAAGAAGATTCATGCTGGAAGCAATAGATGCAGTGGAGAACGAAGAAGAACTAGAAAACATATTCAAAACAATACACGAGCGAATAAATGAGATAACCCATGTAATGTCAAAAAGAGGAATAATAGCATGCCAAGAAACACCAATGGATCCATCAGCAGTAGGAATACTTAAAACAATAGCGATTCAATTCAGACATCTACTCTCGTCCATCAACACAATAGAAGACGAAGAAGAGAAAACACACCTGAGAGAAGCCCTCCGAACAATAATATTATCTGTCATGGGAGGACTATCCAATAACAGTATAAAGAGACTAGGCTTAGCAAAAGAAGAGATTGAAAACGTTAAAGAGAAAATAAGTTTAATTAAGAATCCAGCTATGAGAGGCTTCATACTAAGCTTCATGGACTCATTAAAGCTCTTAATCAACACAGCTTCATGTGCAATTGTTAGAGGGCAAACTCAGCCTTCTCCCGGTTATCAGTAATCGCAAATCTATTGTTTCTTAAAGAAAAAATTAGTTTAATCGATCTAAATTTTTCAATTCTTTATAATAACACTAGTATTGGGATATCCAGTTGTGCGAAGAAAAAATTGCAGGGTGCGTTTACACGCGTCTAAGTAGAGAATTGCCGAAACTCGTTCAGCGCTATCCGGGAGGGATCAAAAGGATCCTGAAGACCCTAAGACAGGAAAAATATACGAGTCATACGTGGCAATATCTTAAACGCTACATTGCTGATCAAATAGTGTCATGTCTGATCGATCCAGAAGCATCCTGCTACAGGGACTGTATAAAGGAGATATATCTAGCCGACTTGACAGGCGGACAACACAGCTATTATAGTGGGCACGGAGGAAAAGACCTCGACATTATAATCGTATTGGATGAAAACTGTAAAGACAAAATCAACGAGAAATCAATAGAAAAACGCATTGAAGAGAACGTCTACTTTATACTTCAGGAGATATTTGACGAAGACTTCTATAAACTTCTAGGAATCCCTAATATAATAGAAATACATCTTGTCACAGGACCAGACTGCTACCCATATTATCAAATGGTTGCAAATCGAAGCAGGTCGCTCATAAAAGTGTGGGAGATTAACTCTAATCAGGAGGCCAGACGCGGATAGCGTATGAGAACGGGCTCTTTACAAGGCGTCCATAGTATGAGTCATAGGAAGTTATGATGTGTATTTCGATGAGATCAGGCTTCAGAATAGTCAGTGCAACCTCTCCGATGATATAGTATAGTTGAGTGTTAAAGTAACTCTCAAGGATTTTCTTTAGATCCTTTTCGACAGGCTTGAGATCAGGTTTCACCTTTACTATAAGGTCAATGTCTCTTCCAAGAAAATCAGATCTTGGCTCTCCACCGCTCAGATCAACGTAATAGATCTCCTCTACGTACTCTCGTCCGATTAAATTCACGATACATTTGGATACAGCCTCGGCGATTGTCATCTTAAGCTTAGGTGGCCACGTCGGCAGCTTTCTTAGATCTCTCTCTAAGTTGTCGCATTTCCTTATTCCAGATGCGATCTCTACTATTATCCAGGACATATCTATTACACCTGTGGATCCTGCTGGCTCTAAGCAATGTTCGAGTCATACCGGTGGTATTGGTAAACAATGATTGTATCTGGCCGTATCCTATACCGTGTAAGGAACGCCAGACCTTAAATCTATGGATGTGAATTGAAATATAATAAAATATAATAATACAGAGAAAACAGTGAATGCGGCAAAACACTTGTTGTTACCGGTAAATAATATGATGTTTATCTAAATGCTCTAAATAGCAATTCTATCACTGCAAGTATGTCC
>JALWJI010000044.1 GCA_027081695.1 Acidilobaceae archaeon
CTATGAGTGTTGAAGCTAGTGGGAGTACTGTGAATATACTTTGCTCATACACGTATAGAGATATAGCTGCCAGAGGAGGGAGTACTAGGGACAACATAGATGAGAATTTTTCAGGCACCCGGCATTTCTAAAGCTATGTCACAGCATCCTCAACGGCTTCACCGCTAAACCACTAATAGGTGGTTTGCACTGAGAGAAATATCAAGCCAACACAATCACATCACAAGTACAATAAGCCAACACCATACATAAACCCTACAAGACACACTAAAGGAAAAATACCTCTATGAACAATACCACATCAAAAACGGGGACAACATAACCCTAAACCAAGGGGCCCGTCGTCTAGCCTGGTCAGGACGCCGCCCTCACACGGCGGAGGTCCGGGGTTCAAATCCCCGCGGGCCCACCAAACATATATACCCCTTCTAGATTCTGCATATCATCCAAGGAGAACTATTCATATCAAGTCTTATCATGCATATCGCCACGCTCCACCATGCATATCAGATTTTATATCAGAACAGATATCCTACATCTGGGTACCCAGGCTTGGTAGACCCTACTCTAGTAGACATTTCTAAAATAGACCAGGAGACTCGATACAAGATATTCATGTACCTATGGAAGAAACGTGTAGGGAGCCGTGAGCTAGGCATCCATCCAACATACGCAAACAGGATAAAGAACCGGAGAGTCCCAGTATCCGACAATGTGCTTGAGAGGCTTCTAGAATATCTTACAGCAGAGGAGCTAGCAGAGCTCACCGGAGTATATGTTATCGAGAAGGTAGAACCCCACACCCTAATACAGGTTGTAAAGGCGGGGCTGGCAGACCCACAGCTGAGAGACCTAGTTATAGACATGGTCATGAGGTACGTGGACCTCGGAGAGTACGAGAGGAAATACAGGGTATCAGAGGAGGACCTAAAGAAGTTCGAGGAATTCCTGAGGAGGAACAGGAGACGTAAAACAGTCCAAGACAGGCTCTACTACCTCAAAGTAGCATTGAGAGACAACCAGTTCGTCCTAGACGCCTCCAAACTAGACGACTACATAATGGAGAAGGCCGAAGAGTCGATAGACAGGGCAATACACATAGCAAGAGCACTCAAACTATTCCTAAAAGTAGTCGTGAGGCCAAAGGAGCCTAGAAAGTTCCTAATACTATACAATAGCTTCACGACACCCAGCAAGAGAAGAAAGCAACTCCCTCGAGCCCTGAAAATACTGCACGACAAGGAGGAACCACTCTCCCTCGAGGACATAAGAGAGGTAGCCAGACACATAGAGAACCCGGCCGCCAAGCTAGCCTATGTATTACTGGCGGAGACAGGGCTTCGCCCCAGCGAGGTATTCAACCTAACACTGGAGGACATAGACCTAGAGGCAAGAGCAGTCATACCAGCCAAGATAACGGAGAGCAAAAGAGCATACATAAGCTTCTTCTCACAGACAACCCGAGACTACATAGAGAAAGAATACCTTGAATGGCGTGAAAAATACATCAAGGATAACCTCGCTAGGGTAAGGAACCTAGCACGGCAATGGAGTCCCAGAGACAGGTATACTACGATAGACGAGCTAGTCGAGGATTGGGAAAACAAGCTCATACCAATAAAGGAGTCCAGAATACGCTCCATAATAAGAGATGCAATGGCCAAATCAGGAATAGTCTTCAGACTATACGAGCTAAGAAGCTTCTTTACGAGCTGGATGATACAGCACGGAGCACAGGAAATCTGGGTAAACATATTCCAGGGAAGAGCCCCACCAAAACAATTCGAAGTAATGGTAAACCACTATCTCCAACCAGTCCTAGAGAAACGGGGAACATGGAAACAAGCCCTTATACAAATACGTGAAAAATTCTATGAACCATATGTTTATGCCGTATTAATTAAATAGTAATAATAATAAAATTAATAATATAATATAAATAATTATTTTTGGACTCATTCTTCCGAATTGCTCATATCTACTAATATTAGCTCCAATTAAGTAAAATAGAGTACCAGCAAAGCCTCCTATTACGAAGCTTTGAATTTGATTTAATATAGTCTCAAGATTAACATTGTTCATAACGGCGTTAAACATCCAAAGCGCGAATAACAGGATACCTAGAGAACTAAGAAAATCTAGTATCTTTTTAATGCCACGAACCTGGAAAACAATTAATCCTATGAGAAATCCTATAATCCAGCTTATGTCAAACACCTTATCACCTTCACGTACTCTTTACACATAATAGCAAAACAAGCCTCATTAGCCTTTCCTCTCATTCGACGCAAGCCCCGGCGGATATATAGGATGTCCTGCGGATGCATCGAATAGTTCAAATAATACGTGTATAATTTCTTTTTAATTTTAAAGAGCGTCTTTTGTTAAGTTACTCCCTAGAGCACCTCTTCATAAGTAGTGCTAAGTCTTTCTCAACTCTTCCAAGCTCCTTCGCTAACTGCTCATACTTCTCCTCAAGCTCTCTAACTCTAGAAACAAGATTACCGTCTCTAGCTTCACCCAGATACTCAAGTACTAGGCTCCTGACCAACTGTGGCACCGTGGTACCCTGCTCATCCGCTAGTGTCCTAAGCCTATCATACAGCTCCTGCTCCAGATAGAACTTCACCTGTTTCTTAACCAATCTCCTCCCCAGTACCCTATTGGTACTATATAGTACTAAAAGCTTATCCTCCTAGTACTGACTAGTACCAGATAATACTAGAATTTCCTCCTAGGGCACTTATTAGTACTACTTAGTACTATCATAGTACTTTCTGACCTACAGACTCTGAAGACGCTTCAATGATTACTGTTCACCATAATTATTGCTGTCAATCTGATATTTTACGGGTGGAACCAATGTTCGAATTCAAGGAAGATAGAACAACTAAGGATAGAACCAAGCAGAAAAACGAAAACCAATCAGTCAATATTAGCTTGTCTAGTAAAGTGGTAGCTCTCTACCCTGGAGAGTCAGCTATCCTAACGTTAACCGTATCAAGTAATAACACTGAGATGGTCAGACTCGAACCCAGATACCCACCAGAAACCGTGGAAATAGAGATAAGCCCACAGATAGGATACACACCAATAAAAGCCAGGCTCAAGATACTCGCAGTACCAGGAGCACAACCTGGAATCTATCCAGCCAGCATACTAGTCATAGATACAAAGAGAAACCTGGCATCTAGAGAGAAGCTAACAGTCATAATCATGGATAAAGTAGTCGATAAGAGCATAATCAAACACTTGCCAGCAATGCTACGTATAACTAAAGAGCTAGGAATGCAGGGCCTATTCTGGTACATCGCCACCCACGTCTACCCCGAGGGAGCCACATTTAGCCAATTACACGCTCTCCACAAACTCATAACCCGGCGCAGAGCAAGCCCAGGAACCACTGGAAACATACTAGCATACATGGTCAAAAAGAAAATACTAGTAAGAGAAAACGGAGTATACAAGGCCCTAGTCCATGATATCGAGACTCTAAGGTCTCGGATTGACAGTTCACGGATACGCCTAGGACAAAGACGACAAGACGCTTCTCCAAAACAAGACCACAGAAGCGGGGTGCCAATACAGGTCTACTGGGCATTCGACCGAGCAAGAAGAATCATGAAAAAACACGGACCACTAGCAGCGATGTACTTCCTCGAATACACTCTAGTAGGAGTGAGGCAGACAGGCTTTCTCCTGCTATGGATAAACGATTGGTTTGTGTACTGCGAGAGCAAGACGGGGTTCTGCCACCACTTTACATCACAGCTATTATCCAGATATTTCAGGATGCTAGGGTTACAAGAGGGAATAATGTACTCTCAGACAAATAACCATGAGGAGGCTAGGAGGAAAGCACAGAAATACATCAAAGAATACTATAGAAGCTTCCGGGCGGCGAGAAGACTCCACTACATGATAAAGGAGTGGAACCTCATAGGCTATGAGAACCATGAAGTCTACACGCTAGAGCTATTGTATTACCAGGACGGTAGTATAGGGGTGAGAATATGGGACGAGCAGAAAAGAGAACTCCTCGAAGAACTAGGAGTAAAAAACGAGGAACCAACAAAAGTAGAACACAGGACAGCGTTCCCAGAAGAACACATATATCAGCCGAACGAAGAAACCTATTTTCATAGAATA
Organism: Acidilobaceae archaeon; assembly: GCA_027081695.1. GTDB lineage: Archaea > Thermoproteota > Thermoprotei_A > Sulfolobales > Acidilobaceae > S143-63. The sequence goes on from JALWJI010000044.1 coordinate 4,150, forward strand.
TTTTAATAATTTATTATATATTGTATAAAAGTCGGAGTGGAGGAAAGCATTTATTCTGTGTTTATACCTAACTGTAAATAGGTGTGAGTTAGGTGACCAACAGTCTTCCATCCTGGGTTGTGAATGACTATATACGATTACGTGCCAGCTTCGGAGAGAAGCCTTTCACTGTGGAAGACGCCTCAAAGGTTTTAGAGCGACCGGTAGATAGTGTAATAACACTACTTAGCCATTTAAGACGGAATAACTATGTTACAGTTGCCATTGACCCCGATAACCCTAAAAAGAAGATATACTCGCTTCGCCCCATACCCGTAACCCGAGGAGACCTTGAAGCTATAATGAAGAAGGCTGCAGACCTAATCAGGACAAGGGTCGATTACTCATTTATCCTTGTACTACTTTTCTATAAAAAGATAAGTGACCAATGGAAGCTAGAATTCCAGCGGACATACAGAGAGCTACTAGAAGCCGGTTACACTCCAGAAGAGGCTAGAGAACAAGCGAAGGAGAGCTGGTTTCACCAGTTCCAGATACCCGAAGAATACTTGTGGGATAACATAGTCAAGCACAAAGGCGAACTCCATGTATATTTTTCGCAAGCGCTAAAAAAGCTAGCAGAACTAAATCCGGACTTGCGACTCATATTCGACAACTTCGACTTTCACGCATTTGCCTCAAGTAGGGAGAACCTCGAAATACTACGCCAGCTAGTCGAGCTTTTCGACTCAGTCCCACTAATTGACACGCCGCCAGACATACTAGGCGACGCCTATGAGTGGCTCCTCATGATGTTCGCCCCCCAGAAGGCTAAGGAGGGAGAAGTCTACACACCAAGAGAGGTAATTAGGCTACTCGTAGAAATACTGCAGCCAAAGCCCGGCGATAAAGTACTAGACCCCGCCGCTGGCAGCGGTGGCATGCTCATAATCAGCTACAAATACGTAGAGGAAAAGCATGGGCAGGAAGAGGCAGCCAAGCTCTTTCTATTCGGCCAAGAAGCAAACCCTAGAACCGCCGCCCTAGCCAAGATGAACATGTACATCCACAACATTCAAAACCATAAAGTAGAGATAGGCGACAGCCTACTCTACCCGAAGTTTAATTTAGAGGATTGGGATATAGTTATAGCAAACCCGCCCTGGAACCAGGACGGCTACAACGAGCAAGTACTAAAGAAGAACGAGAAATACAGGCAAATCTACAGATATGGTTACACGCCATCACAAACGGCGGACTGGGCATGGATACAGCTCATGCTAGCAGCAGCCAAGACTACAGGCAAAGTAGGAATAGTAATAGATAACGGGGCACTATTCAGGGGAGGCAAGGAAAAAACAATAAGGAGCAGGATAGTCGAGAAAGACCTCGTAGAAGCGGTCATACTACTACCAGAGAAGCTGTTCTACAACACACAGGCACCCGGAGTAATCATAATATTCAACAAAAACAAGCCCCCAGAGAGGAAAGGCAAGATAC
>JALWJI010000045.1 GCA_027081695.1 Acidilobaceae archaeon
TGTATACTGTAGAAATACATAAAGAAGAAGCATTATCAGCGTTCCCCGGAAAAGCGGTGTCAGTATATCCATATGAATATATGATCGAGAGAATAGGGATAAACGGAGACTATGTTCTTCTTGCACCAGACGTTGGAGCTCTTAGAAGAGTAGAAAGGCTTGCCAAGAAGATAGGTGCACAGTACGATTACCTCATAAAGAAGAGGGACCGAGTTACGGGAGAGATAATCGTAGAGCCCAAACATCTTAAAGTAAAGGAGAAGAAAGTAGTTATTGTCGATGACATTATAAGTACAGGGGGGACAGTGAGTAAGGCTACAAGGCTCCTCCTAGATCAGGGAGCAGTAGAGGTATATGTCATGGTGGCGCACGCCCTTCTAGCAGGTAACGCTTTGGAGAAACTGGAAAAAGCAGGTGTAAGCAGGGTGTATGCTACAAATAGTCTTCCGCCGAGGGATGCAGGGCTAGTCGAGTACATTGATATAGCTCCTCTTCTAGCAGAGGAAATCTCTAAGGAGCTAGGAAAAGATTACTAGAGGATATATAATGGGAGCAGGTATTGGTAGAACTAAAATGATTAAATGCAAGACCCATTGCTACTATGCGATATTATCGGGAGAGCACCCTACTATTCCTCGAAGCGAGCTAGAAGCTATACTAGAAGTCGAAGCGAACTCGTATAGCATAGTTCGCTCGTTCGATGGAATAGTCATTTTTGAAGCCGAACTAGAGGAGCCAAAGATAGTCGTTGAGAGGGCAGGCTGGGTAAAAGAGATAGGTAGATTCCTAACCATTACCTCAGCGGATACTGAAGCAATTGTAGAAGCAATCAAAGACATGAACGGTGTTTCCAAAATCTTATTCCGGAGATACAAGAGATACGGAGAACACGTCGATGAGCGCGTGATAAAAGAAATGCAAAGAAGAGAATCTACGCGTTCAACAAAAAATAGAAGAGTGAGAGTATTTGTTACGGAAGGTATAACGGTTATCGGCATACCAATAGCCGAGCTGGACACTAGGTCTCTCTATTATCGGAAGCCCGGAAAAAGACCCTTCTTTAAGCCCGGACCACTCAGTCCCCAGTTAACAAGAGCTATGATAAACTTGTCTAGGCTGAAAAGGGGCGGCACGTTCCTGGACCCATTTTGTGGAACCGGAGGTTTTCCACTAGAAGCCTGCTTTATAGGAGCGTCGAAATGTTTGTGCGGAGATATACTACGCGATATGGTGGAAGGCAGCAGACTCAATTTAGACCACTATGGTCTTGCTGATAGGGCTCTAGTAGTAGCCCATAATGCGTCTGCCCAGCCCTTTAAGGACCATTCTATCGACGCTATATCGACTGATCCCCCCTATGGTAGATCAACCACCACGAAGAGAAAAGGATACAGGGAAATTATAGAGTTCTTCCTAAAGGAAGCCGAGAGAATTGCAAAGCCAAAAACATACATTGTCTATGCAGGTCCATTACAGTTCAAACCCTCAAATATAGCCGAAGACATGGGACTAATAGTCGTAGAAAGACATCATATGCATGTACACTCTACCTTAGTCAGGGAGATTGTGGTCGCTAGGCTCCCAGGACGAGGCGACTAGAATAATGCCGCGGCGAATCGAAGTAGTATTCCTTGGAACCGGAGCGGCGGTGCCAACACTAGAAAGATACACGTCATCAATCCTAATCCGTGATTGGCACGGAAGAATGTTTCTTTTAGACGCGGGTGAAGGCGTGCAAAGGCGAATAATGGAAATAGGCATGTCTATCAATGATATCGATTACATAATGTTAACTCACTCGCATGGAGACCATATAAACGGCGTTGCAGGATTGCTTCAATCTATGAGCCTTCAGGGACGAAGGAGACCTATAACAATTGTCGGCTCAGAAGACTCTGTATTCTTTGTCCGAGAAGTTCTAGAAGCTGAAAAACAATTACTGGGATATGAGGTCCTATACCTAACTATAAGTAACGGGGCAATTTTTGGAGAAACAATCCTAGACAGTAAGAGTGGCGATAAACTAGTACTCTCATGGTATAAGACATGCCATACAAAGGATTCTTATGGCTTCGTGTTAAAGTGGCTCATGAGACCGAGAATAGCTGGACACATAGAGAACATCTCTCCGCTAGACTGGAAGAGACTCATTAAAACAATACAAACCAAGCACGGATACACCCAGTTCAAAATATCGTATACTGGCGATACAAGACCCTGTCCTACAATAGTAGAGGCATCAAAAGAAGCATCCCTGCTCATACATGATTCAACGTTTACAAGCGAATATAGTAAGGAAGCACACGATCGAGGCCACAGCACGTCTACTGACTCGGCCAAAGCAGCGATAGAAGCCAACGTAGATGTGCTCGTTCTAACCCATATAAGCTCCAGGTACCGTGGATTCGAGGCCCGTAGACTCCTCGAGGAAGCCAGAAGGATATTTCCCAAGACAATACTGGCAAGAGACAAGATGAGATTAATGTTCGAGCCCCCTATTCGGGAGGTCGATCTATCTCAAACAAAGGTCTTCCTCGAACAGTAGGTGGGGCCAGCCAGTCAATAACCTTACGTGGATCAGGATGCTCTATAATTACCATTATTGCCCCCAGAGGGGACTCATGATCTCCAGACACAAGACTTATCCTGCCGTTAAACATTGCCTGTTTATGAATATAGAAAACTATTTTATTATCCTGAATTCCCTTCCGCATAACTTTTCTAGCAGCATCAAGGATTCTCTCTGTCCTCAACAAGTATCTGAATTTCTCTAAGCTTTTCAAACTATAAGCAGTAGCTACCATTCTTTTATGGGCCTCGCTCCCCTCAATGACGATCGTATCGGGGTCGAAGAAGTTAAGTATAGCTTGTTTGACCTTATCTTGATCCTCTGTAGGCCTAATATCTGCCTCCACTACAACGCGTGTAACCGTCACTTGAAAGCACCTCGATTATATTGTCCACGTTCTTGTAGAGATCCTTGAGATTTCCCTCATTAACAATCATGAAGTCTGCCAAAGCTATTAATTCTCCTATTCCAAAGCTCAAATTATACCTATCTCTCAGAACAAAGTCTTCCCAACCCCTAATATCCCCGCGCCTGCCTCTCTCTATCATTCTCCTGTATCTTGTCATTGGAGAAGCGTGGACAGCTATGATACATAGTTCTCCAATATTGGCTAGTTCCCTTGCCTCATATACGCTACGCATACCATCAACCACTACGCCTTCCAGCTTTTCTCTCTGAGACTCTATCTTCTTCCTAAGTAGTATCCCAACAGCGGCTAATCCCAGTTCCTCTCGTAGCTTCTTAGCGACGTACTCGATGTTTTCGGCAGTAAGCTCGAGCCCTCTGCTTCTTACTTCTTCGCGTACTATATCGCCCATGGAGTAGATAGGCCATCCTATTTTTTCGGATATCCTTTTTGCCACAATGCTTTTTCCAGAGCCCGGCATACCGGTCACAGATATCATTAGCACCATTAAGCTTCTCCCAGGCCTACTTTATGAACAAGTGGAAGGCTATAAGGTGATCCCTAACACCCTTTATAGAAAGGAATAGGCCTTTAGAAAAACGGTGAATGGAAGCCTTGACTAGAGAACTCCTAAGAATATTCATAGCAGTAGATGTAGAGGATCCTCTACTCGTCTCACGGCTAGAGAGGCTCAAAGATCTCATCATATCAACAGGCGTCCCAATGAAACCTGTTGAAACCCAGAACTTTCACATAACTCTACGATTCATAGGTGAGTCGCCCCCAGATGTTGTTGAAAGAGTTCGTGAAGCACTATTATCATTGAAACGATCAAAGTTTAAGATAGTGTTCTCGGGTCTTGGTGCATTCCCATCCCCTATAAGGCCGAGAGTAGTATGGGTAGGAGTAACGGAGGGAGGAGAAGCACTAAAAGATATACGAGACGAGTTAGAAAGACATTTGCGCGCGATCGGTATACGTCCTGAAAGGCAGAGTTTTCACCCTCATGTCACTTTGGCACGGATAAAGGGCTCACGTAACCTTCCACAGCTGCAAAGGATCCTAAACGAATACCAGGACTATCTTGTTGGAGAAATGATAGTCAAATATGTTAGATTGAAAAAGAGCACGTTAACTAGGAGGGGCCCGATATACGAGACTCTGGCCGAGGTAGAACTCGAATAAGCGCTAATGGGCGTGTTATAGATATGGATAAGTGTCTTATCAAAGGCGATTTCGAAGAAGTAGAATCTACTGTGTTAAGCCTAGTCAAGCCTTCATCACGCCAGATATTAATCCTAACATCATTCTTTAACTGGATCAGAAGAACCCTCCAACAATGTCTAGAGAAAAAAGGCATCAAAGCACGCATAGAGCTAGAAGGAAGCCTGGCAAAAGGCACAATCCTAAATGATAAGTGGGAAATAGACGTCTTCGTAATATTCGAAGATAAAACAAAGGAATGGATCGAGAAAAAAGCTGAGGATCTATTAAAATCATGTATGAAAACAAACATGCCATACACGATAAAGTACAGTCAACACCCATATATCACAGTCCAAGTGGCAGGACTCGAAGCCGACATTGTCCCTGTAGTCGACATAGAAAAGATACAGGGAGACGTAGGCGTCGAGAGAACACCTCTCCACACGAGATTCATGAAAAAGAATCTAACCAGAAAACACCAAGACGAAGCACGCCTCCTCAAGTCTTTCCTTAAAGGTATAGGAGTGTATGGAGCTGAATCACACATACGAGGATTCTCAGGCTATCTCGCCGAAGTCCTTGTATATCACTATGGCAGTTTTAGAAACGTTCTCGAAGCAGCATCTAGCTGGAAACCCGGAACATATATTGATCCCATAGGCAACGCAGATCCACGCTTCCTAAGAGAAAAATATAAGGATTCGGTATTGATCGTGGTGGATCCTGTAGATCCTACTAGGAACGCCGCAGCCTCAGTCTCCATAGAAAGCCTCTCGAAATTCGTGATTGCTTCGAAGCTATATCTATCCCGGCCAAACACTTCATTTTTCCATGTATGTGGATCTAAACTTGCCCATCTTCTCGGCTCGAAGACAATTCCCGGAACCTATCTCTTAAGAACGACTTGTGTTGCAGATCTCACAGAAACCCCACCTGAAATCATATGGTCGAAACTAGTAAAGATAGGCCGGATAACTTCTGATGTACTGTTAAAGAATGACGTACAAGTATATAGTGTATTTATCGGGACTGACGAGGCCAAAACACTGGAACTATCGTTCCTGCTCGATAGATGCAAGCCAAAAGAACACGAGATAATGAGTGGTCCCACAGCATGGATAAAGACGGAAAGTCTAATAAGGTTCTTTGAGAAACGCTCGAAAGAGAATAGCATTATAGTTTTTTCAAAAGACAGGATCCTGGGAATTAGACAAAGAAAAACCCCGGTTTCACCAGATCATATAGTTAATATTATCAGAAACGAGATCCGTGACGCGCGTTGCGAAGTTACATGTATGGGATGCGGCGATATTAGGGGAGAAGAATGCGATCCGACCCCTGTATGGATAAAGTATACATTGGAGACTCTCGGGCCCTGATAACAATATGTTATCCTAGAATCGAGCCCGACTGT
>JALWJI010000046.1 GCA_027081695.1 Acidilobaceae archaeon
TGCATGCGCGTGGACAAATTTATGGGCCCTTCTAGCTTCTTCTACTATTGCGTTGAGCTCTTCTCTTGTCATTTGCTGGTATTCGGGGCGATCTTTCTCGCTAGCTATTCCGCCAGTGGTGAATACTTTTATAAAATCGGCTCCTGTCCTTAGAGCATATCTTGCTGCTTTCCTACACTCACTTGGTCCATCGCATAGTAGGCTTTGGAACGGCATCTTTAACTTGCTTGTCCTGGGATCTACTAGTTCTGGTGGGAGAAAATGTATGTCTCCGTGTCCATAGGTCTGTGAGACAGGATATCCCGCTGCAATTATTCGTGGAGAAACAATTGTTCCCTCTTTTACTGCGTGTTTTAGTTCTAAGCTTATGATACTTCCTGCGTCGACAATTGTCGTGTATCCTGCCATTATAACGGATTCCAGATCCTTTATTGCTCTCGCGACCAGAGTGGCATAAGGTGTAATAAGACTCTCTTTAATATAATCTCCGCTCCTGAAACCAGTTATATGAATATGGGCATCAATGAGTCCAGGCATTAATACATAGCCTTTAAGAACGATCGGATCCTTGCATTTCTCTATGGAGCCTTTCGTACCTACTTCTACGATACGGTCTCCTTCATATACTACACACCCGTTATTTATCACTTGATCTCCTGTGAATAGGAAGTCAGCACAGTATCCTTTCACGGACAAACATGGATCACCTACGAATTACTGAGATGATAGATATCTAAGAGTATTAGTATTACGTGTGCTAGTAATTATTTTGATCCGAAGTAAGAATCTAGACTTCCTCTACAGAGGGTATAGTTTCTAGTTGGAATTAGAGAAGATAAATTACAGGTTATAGTTCTTCCCAGTCTCCACTGATACTGTCTATGAGTACTTTTTTATTGTCTTGATGAATCAGCCAGAAGATCTTGTATGTGTCTTTTTTCTCAAGAATCTCAATATCTGGAGCTATGCCTACCCTCCATTTTTTAAGCGTATAGTATAGGGCGGTTCTACGTGCTACTTTATCAGCTTGTTCCTCGTTTAGCCTTGCGGGTATTATTTCTCCCTCGTCTTCTATGAGTTCTGGAAAGATATCGGATATGAATCCTTTCGCTCTGAACTTGTCAACGCTTATAACTAATTCGAAAGTACGCGGAGGCTTGAAGGGTCTCTTAACGTATACTTTAATTCTATACACTGCATAGGGATATAGTAGTTTTTTCACAATATTTTTCGGCGGATCTATGGCGGGCTTTATAGCCAACAATATTGATCATCCCCATATAGTTGTGGTTTATATATTAGCAATAAGTTTATGGGTTCAAGACCGTCTAAGTTTACGGCTACTTCATAAATGTATAATTTTCAAGTCTTGAAGGATATGGAAAAATTAATAAGGGAATTGTTCCTGGGAAAACAAGTGTATTTCCTGATCATATTCCTTTATAGGTTAGATAGGCTTTGACGACGTCTATTTCTGTTACTGCTAGGGGCTTGATCTCGCTTGTATGACTGGTTGCCTGGGACTCTGTTCCGTAGAAGTTCTTTATTATTGCTTCTAGCTCGTCCTCTGGAGGAGGAGTTGTTACATATCCTGAAGCGAGGGATGCGACTATTGCCATTGGGAAGCTTATTAGTAGCTCATACCACCATGCAGTGTAGTCGGGGTCTAGCTTGTATCTTAGGAACACCCATATTACCCAGAGTATGCCTGCGGCTATGGTTGCTGCGATTGCGCCTTTTGCTGCTTTGCCGGGATCCTTCTCGATAAGGTACATTCCTATGAAGCCGAGTACTAGTACTATTATTGGGACGCTTATGGCTAGTGCTGTTAGGGCTCCGTTGGGGTCTCCTCCAGGCATTAGTATCCATCCTTTACTGTAGCTCTTCCAGATTACTACTCCTGCGGCTCCTGTTACTAGGCCTGCGAGAGCGCTGGAGGGCGTCATTCTCTTCCATAGTACTGTTAGGAGTGTGACGCTTCCTAGTGCCGCTCCTAGTCCTCCCCAGCTGAATAGTACGAAGTAGTATACGCTGGTCTCGAAGTATAGTGCCCAGATGAGTGCTAGTATACCTAGGACGAAGGTAACTATTCTACCGTATAGTACTAGTTTTTTCTCGTCGATTTCTTTTGCTAGTGTTCTCCTATAGATGTCCTCGATTATCGCGCTTGTTGCTACTAGTAGCTGGCTGTCTGCTGTGCTCATCATTAGTGCGACGGGGGCTGCGAGTATAAGTCCTGCTAGTATTGGGTGTGTGAACTGCATTGTTAGTGCTGGGAACGAGTATTCTGCGTCTTGGGCTACTAGATCAGCTAGGTTTTGGCTCATTACTCCCTCTGTTATGGCTACTCTCGTGAGCCATCCTACGCTCATTGCGAGATAGTATATTACTAGTAGGAGTGCTAGGGCTACGAAGGCGCTCTTTGGTATGTCTTTGGTGCTCTTTATAGCCATGTATCTTACTGTTATGTGTGGGTTGCCCGGCCATCCGAATCCTATCGCTATGTATGACAGTATGATTACCATCAGGAGGGCTCCGGTGTACTCGTATCCCCAGAAGTTATGGATGTCTGTGTATGTTACTGTTGATCCTTCGCTTATCGGGTATGTTGCGAGCTTGTCTAGGGGATTGCCTAGTTTAGCTAATGCTATTAAGACTACTATTGTGAATCCTAGTAGGGCCCAGAGTCCTTGTATGAAATCTGTCCATGCTACTGCGAAGAATCCCCCTAGGACTGTGTAGATTATCATTATAAGTGCTCCGACAATTATCCATGTCTGTATGGTGTCGGGTGTCACAGTTCCTCCGCTTGCCGCTATTACGCTTGAGAATACTTTTCCTGCCGCAGTCGCCTGTGCTCCTACATAGCCTGTCAGGAATAGTATGATTATTAGGGCGCTCGTTATTCTTAGTACTCCACTCTTGTCTGCTAGTCTGAACTCGTAGTATTCTGGTACTGTGAGGGCTCCTACTTTCTCTGTGAATCTCCTCATCTTCTTTGCTAGTATGGTCCAGTTCATTAGGTCTGCGTAGAAGCATCCTATCGCGTTCCATGTCGCGTTGAGTCCGGAGTAGAATCCTTCGCTGGGTAGTCCAAGTCCTACCCATCCGCTCATCTCGCTGGCTCTCTCGCTGAAGGCTATAACGTAGGGTCCTACTTTTCTACCTCCGAGGAGGTAGTCTGCTAGTCCTTTAACTTTTTTCTCGAAGATAAAACCGATGACGAGGACTATTACGAAGTATAGTCCTAGTGTGGCGAATATTGTAGCTGTCGTACTCATATCCTACTCACCCCTCCTCCTGGAAAGCTATCTTTAACGCGATAGCGGCCATTACTAGCTGTAGGATTATTTGCCCGTACCAGAAAACTGTACTGCCGGCGAAGGCTGTGACGACTATTATTGCTATAAAGATGGCAATGACCAATAATATGGTCAAATCCCTCTTGAGGGTCTCCATTTATTCCACCTCTAGGATTTGGCTGTGGGTTTACTGTAGTATTTCATATAGCTTAACAAATATTTATAGTAAAATTCATTGAAAGTATTGTCAAAGACCTTAGAAATTATTACCAAAACTGAAAAAAATCATATCGTCCCACAAACGTCCCACTATACACTTATACTAAACAGACAATAACACTCTCAACGGACTCTGAGAACCAAGACCAAAAAGCGACAAAAAAGACAATCCCAGTACAATAAACCCATACTCGACCCCTATAGCGAGCCCTGTCCCAACACTAACCACATGAAGAACACTACCCAACAAGCCAAACCTAGGGAACAACACTAATACTATTCGCTGAACACCATCAAACAAAACAAACAATCCTAACAACGCAACAGGAGAAAGCCCAAGCAATACCCCAATGCCAACAACAACATACTTAGCAGAGCTCACAAGACAAGGAACATCACACGAACCAAGCCTAACATCCTTCTTAAAATACCTCCTTGACACAAGACCCGCAAGCCAACCTCCAACTAACAACATCAAGAAACTCGACACATAAACCCCAGACAATACAAGAACAACGCTTATCAAACCTGGAGACCCAAACACAGCCATAAAGAATCCAACAGTCACACCCAACACACTAGAACCCAATACCAACCGATAAAGACCACTGCGAGCCAACACCCAGCCAATCAAACTCCTCGCAGGCAACAAGAAAACCATAGAAACCCCCAAAATCAAAAAACCAACACTAGCATTAGCATACAGTAAAATACCCAACCCCAACAAAAACAACAATAACCCAACCAAGCCAAAGACGAAAACACTACTCGATACAAGCAAACGAAGCCTAGCCAAAACCACACTAGCCTTCCTAGCACCAATACTATCCTCGACACCAACCTCCAACAAACGACTCAGAGCCTCAGACAAGCCAAACACAATACCAAGCCAAAAACAACCCCACAAACAAGAAAAACCATGCTCAAACATCAACAATAGCAATAGAGCTACTCCAATCCTCTCCAAAACACCAACAATAGAAGAATAAATTAAAACACTATTGTAACCGTCTTCGCCGGACACCATATCACAAACACCCGGAAACTCAAGCGTTTATCTTATACTCACTCTCCTAATAAAATAAAGCTACTTAACCAGTATAAGTCAAGAAATACAATAAAGAAAAGACGATAATCTATTGAGCTCCAAGACACAGATACAATAAACACACAGAAAAGATAGTATACTAGATCGTATACTAGTAGATCAACCGACCAACGCATCCTACAAGCATGCTCGGACAATATTCACTATACACGTCACATACGGGTTGAATATAACTTAGTTATAACTCGAGGAAATGCTGAGGAATCTCGATCACGTCATAGGATGCCGTAGAGATATCATCCAGCTATACACTGATTCTTTCCTATACTGATAATAATGCTGAAATGATACTCTTCTTGTCTCGAAACCAGATTCCATTAACTTCAATCCATATAGCAAATTCCATCACGCTGGCAGATAGCCAATAGGTATGAAACTTCCATATTTCTACGTATTCAAGATATGTGTGATATTAGATAGCGTGTAGAAATGTTTTAAATATTCTTAGACAGGACTGTTCTCTTTTCTACAAGTTCCTGTTTTACAATATTATATAACTCAATGGGTGAACAATTATTTAGCCTAGTGTTAATATGTGCAAAGCCATATTCTGGTATACGAGATCTTCCGGGATTCATCCTACTTACTAGTTAATTAGACGTACAGTACGTGAATTAGAGATCTTGATAACTACTATTAAGTATTGTATGGTAGACGAGTCTGCTAGTGTTTAGTGATATATCGAGTTATTAGAAGCGTATGATTGCTTTCCTTAGTCTCACAATTTTTATTTTTATATTATTATTTGTATTTATATCTGATCTATTATTGGATTTCCCATGGGTGGTTTGGTTTAACTTTTTTTCTACTTGTTGTGTGGTTAACTTTATGTTAACTCTACTTTTCTTGCTGGGGTGGTAGAGTTAAGGGGCACTTAACTTAACCGGGTGGAGCCTTACTGAATATACGATGATCGTTTCAATATTAACTATTTAATATAA
>JALWJI010000047.1 GCA_027081695.1 Acidilobaceae archaeon
TGTTGTTTTGGAGATGTGTTGAGATAGGTATTACGTTATGGTATGTTTTATCCCTGATATCGTTGCATGATATAGCCCACCGGTATGTTGTTAGGGCAGAAACGTTTCATAACGTATCACGATGTTATTGTTAATTTTTGTATTTATTTCTATATTATTTGTTTATTTTTGGTGTTACGTTACGGTGTGAAAGGTTGTTGGTGTGTTATATTTAGGTAGCCTATTTGTTATTTGTTTCTTGGGTTATTGTCGTATGGATATTACTTTTTTAGTAGTTTTAATTCATATTAATTATTGTTTTCGTATTTATTAGGTAATACCATTATGGCAGAATGGTATCTGATCATGGGTCGTTGGGCTATATAATAGCTTATTATTCCATGGTTTTTTAGTCGTAGAGTAATATGCTAAAAAAGTTATTTTTATAATTATTTATAGGTTTATGTCTCGTATGTATATGACCTAGTGAACTAATCAGTTGATTGACTAGTGAACCTTTTAGTATACTCTGCATTCGAGTATACCAACCATATGATTCATGGATGTTCATATAGTATAATAGGATACATGTAAAATAATTGTGGAAATTATGAATCTTGAGATTAGGAAAGCTCCGGGTTTAGTAGTTTGATATTAGGTATCTCCATGCCGAGAGGCTTGAGTACACGATTTGTTGGATGACTGTATCTACCACTGCTCCATCTCTTGTGTAGTCCCAGTCTATGTGGACTGGGTTTATGACGATCATTCCCGTTCCTTCTCCGCCTCCAACCAATGGGTTGTATACCCAGAAGCTGCTGGTTCCATAGTATTCTACTAGTCCCGAGGTATTGGTGTAGAAGGTGCCGTTAGCTACATACAGGTAATCGTATGCCGGGGAGATGTAGGCGAGTGTCTTGAATTGTACAGTGTTAAACAGATAGAAGGCATAGGCCTTTTGACGATACTCTATTCCCACATCCGTGATGTTTGCTGTGTAGTTTCCTTCGGGTAGTAGGTTTAGCTCGGTGTTATAGTATTGTAGGTTTGTTTCTCCTCCGAAGGGGGTTCCGAAGGGTGATACGAGAATCCAATGATTATCAATAATGTACTCCAATGCATCTTCTTCAGTTGTGAGGCATGGTAAAACGTCGGATAGAGGAACTGCGCCTTGAAGCCAGTAAATCACTGCATATTTCGGAGGCGTGTTGCTGAACAGTAAGTTGCATGCATCAGTGGCATTTGTTATGATCGTGTATCCTGATACACCTGCGTAGTTTAGTTCTTCTATTAGCTTGTTTAGGAGTGTTTTTTGGGCCAGTACTTTTGCAGTGTTTATATCGGTAATATTGTATGCAAGTGCCAGGTCGGTTTCGCCTATATCACTTATGTAGTTGGCGTCTGGTATTGCTATAATGTATAGGGGAGGACTCTCGACGAATATTGGGTTATATATTCCGTATTCTACTATCAAGTGTTCTAGGGTATAGGTGAAATCTGTATAACATGAGTATCCGTAGCCGTCCCAATCCCTGTAATTATCGAAGAATATTAGGCCGATTCTGTAGACTCCATTACTGTTTAGTGGGAACACTGCTGTTTTTTGGAATTGGAGAGGCTTAATATTAGTATAAGAGTAGGCCTGGTATTGATATATATCCCAGCCACCTGTAGTGTTATCGTATTTCCAGACAACTATAGCGAATATTTTGAGTTTCCTATAGTTCCAGTCTGGACAGGATCCTGTATAGGTCTGGGTCCAATAATAGTTTACTTTTACTGTTACCTTCACATAGTTTACACCGGATATGTCTCTGCCAACTATATAAGTCCAAGCGTTAGCGTCATAGTATCTGTAACCGTCTCCGTCAGAGTCATAATTTGTTGGAGTAGCTACACCAGGACCGTTCAAGTAGCTATAGAAGGCGACCTCGTCTACTCCATTTAAGTCAAAGTCTAGCGTAGTTATTCCTCTAGTTCCGAGATAATATGTAGTATTATCAACATAGTATACTATACCGTTGATCTTAATCATGTATGCATAGCCGCTGAAATAAGTAGAGGGATTTGTATCTGGACCGGTATCATATGTGCCTAGGAACCCGCGGATCTCTAATTCGTCACCGCTATCAACTCTTATAGTGTAAGAGTTACCTGTATTCCTATCATAAACACTGATATAGAATGTTTCAGCCGGAACTATGTATAGATAATATAGGCCCGGGTATAAGGGATCATCATATATGAAGCTTGTATAGAAGTCAAAGGATGAGACATACCACCCACCCCATCTACTATATTTATAGGGAACTACCTGGAGTGGTGGAGTCCACGTATATGATGTGCCAGCCTTCTCTAGGTCTTCTGCTCCTCTAAGAATGAAGCCGCTCTGCGGGCTAAATATTCCTCTCCAGGCTCCTTGACCAGCACTCAAGCCTGTTCCAGCTCCTCTGCCAGGGTAGAGTGGTTCTGCTCCTCCCTGGCCGATTATAGGATGTATTACTCCGCTTGAAGATTCTACTAGAACCACAAGGTTGCCAGGGTAGGGGAGCAGAGATTCATTAAAAGATATGAGTAGACTCTCACCCGGCATCAATGTTATTGGCTCTCCTGCTGGTGGGGGAGGTTGTCCCGTTCCGGGTACTGTCACGTTTATTAGCATGTCTTTAATTAGCGGTGTGACTGGATCTGGTCTGGCGTATCTCAAATCGAGGATAGTATATATATTATTTGCCTCCGTATTTAGAATATAAAGTTTGACAAGAGTTACTTGTGTTGTACCGGTATTGTTTATGAATACTCCAGGTATCCAACCTGCTCTGATGAATGCTTCATTATTTGGGTCTAGTGGAGTCACGGTAATTTTCTCATTATATTGTGTCCGAAGCTGTTGGAATGCTTGCTGGGCTTGCTCACTTGTCTGGATAGTCGAGTAATAGATGTTTATCATTAAGGGAACGGCGAATGCGAAGAGAAGGGTTAGTACTATAAGTCCTCCTATTATCTCGCTCTGGCCTTTCCTATGCAATCTTATCCTTTTCTTGTATTTTTTCTTAATAGCCATGGCTGGCAAATCGTAATCACCTATTATTTAGGCTATCGCGGGTTCTTCGTTATATTGAAGTCGTTCCTAGATATAATATATTTATCTTGGAAGCACCTCCTGGTATAACGAAGGTGAGACTGTTCCAAGAATATTACAACTTAACATAATTTATTGGGTATGGTATAGCCGAGTAGATGGATATCTGTGTGTGGAGAGCATTGGTGAAGGTCAAAAGGTTGGAGAGGAAGGCTCAGGGAGAGGCTATTACACTAATGATACTTGTCAGTGCCACTCTTGTACTGGCACTTATGCTCTATGCATATTTTACAGGTATATTTTCGGCCCGTCAAGAAGAGCAGATAATAGCTGATGCCGTCGCATCGTATACTACAGGTATTAGGAGCCAGGTGATTTACTCAGCTGAGAATGTTACTGGCGGGACATATCTTTACTGTACAATGATAACGCTGTCTAATATGGGCGGAGACGTTATGCGTCCATATATTAGTGTAGTTCCAGGAACGCCGGGTGGAGCCCTACTAAACCTTTCCACTAACGTATACCGTGTTCCGGTGGACTACACTATAAATCCCCCGGTGAGAGACGTCTATGTCTTTATAGCCGACGACATAGATACAGACGGAATAGTCGAGCTAGTAGGGTCTACAGCGGGTAGTCTTGTTGTGGCCTCTGAGAGTATAGTTCCATGCCAAACGATATATTCGAATGCAACAATTAAAGCAAATGACTATAAGCCAATAATTATAACAGGAGATACTGTAATCCTAGATCTCGCATCTGGCTTCAAATATTCGGAGCTGGTAAGTGAGAAGACTGGAGTCGATCCTGGAACAGTCATATTACCATTATGGAGTTTCCTCATGAATCCTGCTGACGAGCTAACCCTCTACATATACATTGAGTCCCCTGTGCCACTAAGCGATATCAGTCTATTGGTATTGGCACAGGTCAATAACCAGTACTATTTAGCCAGCGCGTTGTTGTTCTATAGTGGCTAATCTCCAAGCACCTAACCGGATCTCCTTACACTGCCTTATCCAGTCTAGGTCAAAGAACTCCCTCAAATAGACTGTAGCGTAGGAGCCTCGGGGCAAACTAAATATGACTGTCACACTATGATCACGGTTATACATGATTGTTGAATGGCATGGTCTCGACAAGATGGGCCTGATGCCTCCACGAACATTGTATTTCTCCATCTCTTCTAGAAGATCCCAAGCTTTCTCCTGGTCCAGTACTCTGCCAAGTACTTGGCTCCAAACACTCTCTCCAAGAGAAATTTTTCCAGAGGGAAGGGTCCCTGCAGGGACACGGATCTTGCTCTGTGGACAGTAAAGTCCAACGAGCTTGTCTCCTATATTCTCTTTGCTCTCCACGATATAATCTATACCGTATGTCTTGACGAGAACCGATAGAGCCCTATTCCATAGGTATGATTGATATGCCTGTACGAGGAGCTTTACAATTCTACCCGGTATCCTTCTAGGCCCTGTCGTTTCAGGATACTCAATTCTATAAGCATAGTCATGTTTTCTTCTTAGTATAAGGTATCCTGATGTATGACTATCTGGCTTACATGTGCCGAATCGTTGGGGCCCGAAATAATTGGGGAAATACCTAACAGTATCTTTTTCGGATCTACCAGGCTCAATACTTGGTTCTTCTAGTTTGAGGAGTATTCTGAAGATGTTGTAGTAGTGTGATCCCTTCCATGGCTCAGAAATGTTGGTTTTAACCAGCCAGGCTTCCAAATGGTCGTCTTTTCCTTGTATTTTTCGAGGTGTATGGTGTGGATCCAGTACATACATGTATTGGTAGGCGATCGCCTCCTTGTCTTTTAGCCCTGAAACAGTTACTTTTCGTGCTCCGAGCATGTTTTTGAGCTGAGCTGCAGCCTGTAGAGTCGTCATGTTTTTCTTTTTGACGAGATACAGTGTGTAGTCTCCTTTTATCTCGAGCGGTCTGGGCTCGACAACAATGAATCCTTCTGGCCGTGGAATATATGCTCTTGGCCTCACGGGTAGTCTGTCATGGTCTGTTATTCCCCATAGACATTCTAGTGTTCGGTTGATATGTTGGCGGGGGAGATGCATTATCAGTCAACCTCCTGGTAGGAGAATGTACGGGGATTAGAGTAGTTTGAGGTGTCCCGTTATCTCGTCTATTTTGTGCTCGGGAGCCGGACCGATCGCTATGGCTGTGATCGTGCCTGGTGGAACCTGCGTGTGTCCAGCGTCCTTGATGAGTGATGCTGGTAGCCCAGCGACCTTGGCTTTATTGTAGAGCTCGAGTAGTTCTTTCAAGGTGTCTACCCTTAGCACGACTTTCTCCTGGCCCGATCTCTTCCATGAGTCAAACCATTCCCTCCAAACAGCGTTTCCTATTTCAAGTATGTTGAAAACAGCCTCGCAACTAGCGTGTGCTACTTGTGCGGCGAGTTTTCCCTTTCCTAGCCTGAGATCTCTGCGTACCACGATAACC
>JALWJI010000048.1 GCA_027081695.1 Acidilobaceae archaeon
CCTGTGTCTAGTACTGCTATTCTTACTCCTTCTCCTGTGTAGCCTAGGCTCCAAGCGTCAGTAGCGTTGATCTTGAATATACCCCAGCTCTCAACCGTGCTGCTTGTTTTTACACGTTGTTTCGATACTGGTTCAATCACGTGTACATGGAAGTTCTCGAAGACCTCTACTACTCCTGGATAGGATGCGAGCTCTTTAATGACCGAGAGTTTTGCTTTTACTAATACAACGTTGTCGATCCAGAATGTGTTTAGTACTTTTCCGTTCATTTTGTATACTTCGGTTATGAATGGAGCTTGTGTCATCGACGCCCATGTTTTGAGAGTGTTCACTGCTTTGTCGTAGTCTCCTCTGACTAAATACTGTGTATAGGAGGGTAGTGGTTCTAGCCTGAATACTACGGTTATAACGTCATCGTCGTTTATCTCTCCTGAGATTACTTTTGATAGTAAGGCCGGATGGAATTTCTCGAGCCATACTTGATTATCATATGGGTGTATAGGTGACGCTAGTGTTAGAGGAGCTAGAGGTAGTATCATTAACACCACTAAAAAGAGTGCCGCTAGGATTCTATGTGTATTCATTATATGCACCCTATGATAACGTCAATTATAGGTGAATATACTGAACAGCATATATAAATTTAATTCTAATACGAATAGTGATAATACATAATTTACTTCGATAATATAACAAGAATAAATATATATACTGTCTATATATAATATCTTACCATCAACCCTAGTACAAATTATACTAAAGTATCTTCACGACCATCTAGTTCATAGCGGTGATTATAAATGACGACTCGAGCCATTCCCGATATATACATGAAAGAATTCTATTACGCAAGGAAGAGCCTAGTCGAGAAAATGCTAACAAGAACAGAGAATATAGAAGAACTATTCAGGTTCGCCGGTCCCCTACTAGCACCAATGGTAGCGACCCACGGACCAGCCGGCATAAACGTTGCACCATTCATGCTAACATTTACCGTGAAAAACGAGTACCTAGACCAGGCAATAGAGCATCTAAAGAAGATAAACAACGAATTATGGGGCAAGGGCCACATCGTGTATGCTACCGCCGCAGAATTCCTCCTAGAATGGATATATAACATCGAGCGCTCAGACCCACTAACACTCTCCACACATCTAATGACCAAAGGCCACACTTATACCAATATAAAAGCCACTAAAGAGGCCGCAATCGGCATACTAATACCACCCGATAGGGGAGCACTTGAGCTAAGAGCAATAGCTGAAATACATGAAGAGGGCCCATACTATGAATTCGTCAACCTACTCCATGATCTCATGCACGCAGTTCCTCACGGTCGAAGAAGCCATCCATGGTATCCGGCTCTTGTACTGAGAGTTAAGGAGATTTATGATAATAGTTATCAGTCCTTGGGCGAAAGGATCTATCCTTAGCTTTCCATAACAATTGTTATCTATGTCGCTGGGGGCTCAGTGGGCTCCTTGTAATCATAGGTAGAAGTTAATTAGGATTATCCTCATAGTCCACCACAGTCTTCATTGCCCCCAACTAAGATCTTATCATTGATTGAGAAGTAATAATATGTCTGTTATCAAGAAGAGCTTATTTTGTATGCGTCTGAAGATGATTACATATGTCAGTTATATATTCTACCGACATATTATAATATTATTAATGAGATATATAATTACAGACCGTATTGAAGGCGTGATGTATTTTGCCACAAGATATTCATCCAGGTCTAACCAAAACATTTAACATATGTATATTTCAGGCAGTTTCGAAGATTCATCCTAGTCATCTTTCCGAGAAAACATATAGCACTATTACGAGGCTTTTCGATAATTATCCAAAGAATCTTAGATTTCATAGTCTAGGATCTTATAGTGATCCCCGGGACATAGTTAGTAATGCTCACGAAAAACCATGTGACCTAGCTGTTATAATAGTGGGTTCTGGTGGAACAGAGCATATTATAGTTGATGCGGTGTCTAAGCTAAGCATGCCTATCCTGCTAATAGCATTCGACGGATATAACAGTCTACCGGCTCTGGCTGAGGCAGCTAGTTACCTTCGAGAAAAGAATTATAGGTTTCTCTATAGCTTCATTGAGCTAGCTAAAATCAATAATTATAAGGAGAGAATCTCGTCGAAGCTCCGGTCTATACTCGCATACTTATCGTTTAAGGGGTCGAAAATAGGAGTTATCGGCGGAATTAGTCCTTGGCTAGTGTATAGCAACGTCTCGGGCTCCGAGCTTAGATCCTTGCTTGGAACAGAGATCATCGATATCTCTATTGATAGATTAGTAAGCTATTATGAGGGTGTGGAACCCGATGATATGCTTGTCAAGAGATTCCAGGCATTGGCCTCTGACAGGAAAGTTTCTGAGAGTATCCGGAGCGCGGTCCGGTTATATCTTGCAATCAAGAAACTCATAGAGGAGTATAATCTAGACGCTGCTACCATTAACTGTTTCGCTATAGCGGAGAGGCTTAAGGTGACTCCGTGCCTGGCTGTAGCATTACTAAATAGTGAAGGTATAATACTGGGATGTGAGGGAGACGTTCCCGCTCTCTTGACGGTTATGGCGAACTACTTTATTACAGGTAAGCCATCATTTATCGGGAACACATCTATGATCACCGGCAATGAACTAGTTATAAGCCACTGTACTATCCCTCTGGCAATGGCTTCCTCATACAAGCTCACTACACATTTCGAAACAGGCTTGGGTGTAAGCGTCTCCGGAAGACTACCCATGGGGAGGAATGTCGTGGTCTCAAAGTTAGATCCTAGAAAGAGAGCATTGCTCGTATTAGACGGTAAGATACGGGACTCCGTTCCGAGATATACTAGACTTTGTAGGACCCAGCTAACCATCGAGTTCAACAGGGACATCGAGGATATTATTGATGCAGGTGTGGGCAACCACCTCGTAGTCACCTTGGGTACTCATAGTGCTCCTCTTAGAGATCTTGGCAGAATACTTGGATGGAAGATAATATCATTATAAAATCTTCCAAAAGGCATCTATTTTCCTATCTGGGGAAACTATAGCTTGATAATAATGATGTTTTATTGACAACTTTTTATCCTATAAACTATCTTCGATTTCCTGGAGGAGTGCAACTATTGCCAGCCGGAAAAATAGTAGTAGTGGGGGACAAACTTAATCTTCCCCTGTTCAGGAGCGCGGGGATGAGCGTAGTAGAAGCAGACAACACCAGCGAAGTACTCAGAGTACTACGCTCAGTCAAGGACGAGGCAAGCCTTGTAATCGTCTTGAAACACGTCGTGGACGACCAGGAAAAGGTCATCAAGGCTGCCGAGGAGCTGAACATACCTATTCTTATCCTTCCAACTGTCTGGAGCCCTGCTGAGAAGATAAACGTTGAAAAACTACTTGCTAGGGCTCTTGGATTAGGGTGATAGGATATGGCTAAAGGCGACCTATTAGGAGATCCGAAAAAAGTCGCTGAAGAACTAGCAAATAGAGAATCACAGAAAACAGAGAAAGTATTAGAGGAGGCCAAACAACACGCCTATAAGATAATAGAAGACGCATACAAGAAAGCGCTCTCAGAAGGAGAGAAAAGGCTCAGAGAAGAGTTCTCGAGAGCAGAAGAACAATTAAAGAGCATCGTATCAAGCCTGGAGCTAGATTTGAAGACTATTGTATCAAGCGAGAAATCGAAATACGTCGATGAGGTAATAAAGGAGGCGCTGAAGAAGATCGACGAGCTAGCAGAAGAAGAATGGTACAAGAAGTATCTAGAAAGCGTACTCCTCAAACTCACACAGGAGAATTACGACAGGCTCATCCTCAAAACCAATAAGAGAGACAAGGACGCTGTACAAGCCATAATAGCCAAGCTTGGTCTCCGAGGCCTCGAGGTATCCCCCGAGCCTGTGGACATACTTGGAGGCGTTATTGCAGAGGCACCCGACGGTAGCCTCAGGCTTGACTATAGCCTCGACCTACTCGTCAAGATGAACGAGTATAAGTTGATGAGTGTCGCGTCTCGGAAGCTTTTTGTAGAGTAGGATTATCAGACTTTGGATGGTGGGTGTAGTAGATATGCCTGTAAAGGGAAGGATTGTGAGGATCGCCGGTCCCCTCGTAGTAGCTGAGGGGATGAGCGGCGCCCAGATGTACGAGATGGTCAGAGTAGGAGAAGACAAGCTTATCGGAGAAATTACTAGAATAGTCGGGGACAGGGCTTTCATACAGGTTTACGAGTCAACCACGGGCCTAAGACCAGGCGAGATAGTGGAAGGCACCGGGGCCCCACTAAGCGTGGAGCTAGGTCCTGGTATAATAGGAAACATCTATGATGGAGTACAGAGGCCCCTACCAGTCATCGCAGACGTAATAGCCAGAGAAAACCCCAATAGAAAAATCTTCATCGAGAGAGGAGTAAATGTACCGCCTATACCCCTCGATAAGAAATGGCACTTCCAGCCCGGGTATAATGGAGCCCAGGTGAAGGTAGGAGACAAGGTCGAGCCAGGAGACGTCTTGGGAACCGTCGAGGAGACAAGCCTCATAACACACAAGATCATGGTACCACCAGGGGTAAAAGGCACATTAAAGTGGCTCGCCCCAGAAGGAGACTATACTGTAACCGAGGTCGTAGCCGAGGTCGAGACACCAGACGGAAAGAAAGTAGAACTATCCATGAGGCAGAGATGGCCTGTAAGAGTACCCAGGCCCAGCAAGCTAAAGCTAGAGCCTAACACGCCCCTCATAACAGGAACAAGAATAATCGACACCCTCTTCCCAATGGCCAAGGGAGGAACCGGGGCAATACCAGGAGGCTTCGGTACAGGGAAAACAGTCACACTCCACAGCCTAGCACAGTGGAGCGACGCGAAAGTCGTCGTCTACATAGGATGCGGAGAAAGAGGCAACGAGATGACCGAAGTACTCGAGCGCTTCCCCAAGTACAAGGACCCATGGACAGGAAAACCACTAATGGAGAGAACAATCCTCATCGCAAACACCAGCAACATGCCCGTAGCAGCTAGAGAGGCAAGCATCTACGTAGGTATAACACTAGCAGAGTACTACAGAGACATGGGATACGACGTACTACTAGTAGCAGACTCCACGAGCAGATGGGCAGAGGCCCTCAGAGAGATCGCGGGCAGACTCGAGGAAATGCCCGCAGAAGAAGGATACCCGAGCTACCTAGCATCAAGGCTAGCAGAATTCTACGAGAGAGCCGGAAGAGTAGTAACACTAGGTTCGCCCGAGAGAGTTGGTAGTGTAACGGTAGTAGGAGCAGTAAGCCCGCCTGGAGGAGACTTCACAGAGCCCGTAACAAGCCACACAAAGAGATTCATACGAGTATTCTGGGCACTAGACACCAAGCTAGCTTACAGCAGACACTATCCAGCGATAAACTGGCTGATGAGCTACAGCGCATACGCAGAAACAGTAGCGGAGTGGTGGCACAAGAACGTTGACCCAAGATGGAAAGAATACAGAG
>JALWJI010000049.1 GCA_027081695.1 Acidilobaceae archaeon
CTCTAGGAGGCCTGCTAGTGCCCCATATTCCCACTCGTTTATCCTACTCCTGGAGTCGACTACGAGTAGCTGTGGTGGGACTCCGTAGCTTGTCACCATTGCTTGGCTGACTATGTGGTCTAGGACTTCGGAGATATCTGTTGTCTCTGAGAAGTATTCTACTCTGATTGGTGGAATGACTCTTATGAGCTCGGCTAGGAGCCTCCTGTCTATGCCTAGGCGTTCAGCGTTTTCTCGTATCTCGTTGCAGTCCGGTATTGCTTGTGTTAGGAGGTATCTTAGCTTGACGCCCGATGTATAATCCAATAGCTCGTAGATTGTTATCGAGGGCTCAGCGTCCTTAAGCCTATTATTGTATGATTTCAGGAATCTTCTACTGTATAGCCAGCTCTTGTCTAGCTCTACGGTACTGGATGCTTCTAGTTCACCGTTGCCTGTACCTCCATAGAAATAATTGTATAATAGTATGAAGTGGCTATCACTTGCGAGGTTAAAATGGTTCAGTATTTGTCGCTCGTATATCCGTTCTATGAGATCTTCTACCTCTAGGTCATTGATTATATCTTCGAGGTCAGCGTCTTCTCTGGACTCTATTGATCTATCTATTACTTGGCGGAGATACGTGTGCGCGTCCCCCATAAAATGCGGTAGGGATGATATGCCTAGGTCCTCTAGACAGTGCCTTACGTCTCTTACTGCTTCCTCCAGTAATATGCCTGGGTTGAATTGTCTCCGCTGGGTATTTGCTACTCCTATAGTTACTACGCTTGCCTTTATTGATTCTGCGAGGACCTTTGCCAGTAAGTGTCTTCCCCTTGAAACATCCTCTGTTAGGCCGATGACTGTATGGTTTCCTTTCCGGGCCTCCCTCTTTATTTGACCTAGGATTGCCGCTGCAAGGAGTCCTGGGTTTACTTTTTCTGTTGCTCCGCGCTTTACTGTTGCGGAACGTATGAGTTCTATCGTTGTCCTTGGGTCTAATCCTGTGTATAGGAGTACGGCTTCTGCACTTTCTCGTTCAAGATCGAATATCGGGTTAAAGTATGTTCCTAGTATTTGTAGGAGGCTTCCGTGCCTCACTATTAGTCTTCTCCCATCTATCTCCGCTTCGAGTGGCGGAGTTTCTTGTAGCATTGAGAGTATCATTGCGAGCTCTGCTACGTATAGGCTGGCTTGTCGTTTCCGGTCGTCTCCTCTCACTAGTAGGAAGGGAGGACTACCCCTACTGTAGGGATAGAGTATCCTTTCCTCGAGGATCTCTCCGCTCCAGTATCTTAGCAGGACACTGGTTTTGAGTATGAATCCTTCTTCTACTCCGCTTGTGCTACGGGCACTTCTGCTTCCTGTGTCGATGTATATTTCTGCGACGTAGCTTGTTCCGAGTAGGGGTTTTGTCTGTATCTTTGGCTTCCATTGTTTGTCGAATACTAGTGATCTGTCTTGTAGTATTTCTGTTCCTCTGGCTAGGAGTGTGAGAACGATGCCGCTCCAGGGAGGTGATACCTCAACGAGTTCTTCGTCGTATAGCATATTGTCCTCTCCTGTTGCTTGTCTATTTCCATGATCAATAGATTGTTTCTAGCGGTGATTATTATTGCTACTATTTTGTAAATACTCGGCGTTGCGGGCATATGCTAGGATAGGGTAGAATCATGGTTAGACAAATATTTTAGGGAAAAAGAAGGTAGCCTGTTCTCTACCTTCCTTTGAACTTTGGCTTCCTTTTTTCTAGGAATGCTGTTACTCCCTCGATGACGTCTTCTGTGCTGAATAGTAGTCCGAATAGGTGTGCTTCTAGGCTTAGTCCTGCCCAGATGTTGGATTCTAGTCCGTATTCTACGGCGTATTTCGCGGCCATTAGTGCTAGTGGTGGCTTCTCTGCTAGTTTGAGTGCTAGTGCTCTTGCTTCTTGTTCTAGTCTCTCTGGAGGTACTACTTTCTCTACGAGTCCTATTCTTAGTGCCT
This sequence comes from Acidilobaceae archaeon, assembly GCA_027081695.1. Taxonomy (GTDB): domain Archaea; phylum Thermoproteota; class Thermoprotei_A; order Sulfolobales; family Acidilobaceae; genus S143-63. Next base: position 1,966 of record JALWJI010000049.1, read on the forward strand.
CGTCTGCTGGTATCATGTCTCCCGAGAATATTAGTAGCTTTGCCTGTCCGCGTCCTACTAGTCTGGGTAGTCTCTGTGTTCCTCCTGCGCCTGGTATGAATCCTAGGTTTATCTCTGGTTGTCCGAACATTGTTCCTTCGGCGGCTATCCTTATGTCGGTGCTCATTGCTATCTCGAGCCCGCCTCCTAGTACGTAGCCGTGTAGTGCTGCTATGATTGGCTTTGTGTAGAACTGCATCTTTAGGGTTAGCTCCTGGAATCTCCTGGAGAACTTTGCTATGTCTATTGGGGTTACTCCGGCGAATGCTGTTACGTCTGCTCCAGCACTGAATGCTCTTCCTTCTCCTTTGAGTATTACTACTCTTACGTCATTGTTGTCTTCTAGCTCGTCGAGTGCTTCTCCTAGCTCTTTGAGTAGCTCTGGGCTTAGCGCATTTAGTCTCTTTGGCCTGTTGAGGACTATCCATGCTATTGGCTTCTCGATCCTTATAACTAGGTTCTTCTTCTTTATCTCTTCTACTTCACCGTACTCGTAGAAGCCTTTGCCTGTCTTGCGGCCTAGTTTTCCTTCTTCTACCATCTTGAGGAGTAGTGGCTGTGGCTCCATCTCTTCTAGTCCTAGTTCTTCTTTTAGCTTTTTGAGCGCCTCTACTATTTTGTCGATTCCGTACTCGTCAGCGAATTCTAGTACTCCCTTGGGCCATCCTAGTCCTAGTTTTACTGCCTTGTCAATGTCCTCTTTTGTGGCCACGTCGTTCTCTAGGAGCCATGCTGCCTCGTTTACTGCTGGTGCTAGTAAGAGTACTGGGTCGACTTTGCCTGCGAGGTCTTTTGGTATGTTTGGTCTAGCGTATTTTCCTGGTGCTGGATACGTGTAGAATCCTTTGCCTGTTTTCATTCCGAACTCTTTCTTCTCGAATTTCTCCTTTAGGAGCGGGCATGGTGTTGTCTTGAATCCTCTCTCTGCCATTGCTTGGAATACGTAGTAGAATACGTCTATTCCACTGTAGTCTGATAGCTCAAAGATACCCATTGGTAGACCTAGCACGTATTTCACTGTGGCGTCTACTTCCTCGATTGTAGCCTTGCCCTTGGCTACTAGATTGCATGCTGTGTTGATGAATCTTCCCAGGATCCTGTTTACTATGAATCCTGGTACATCCTTCTTTACTACTACTGGTTGCTTACCGAACTTCTTCGCTAGTGCAACTGTTATTTCCACAGTTTTGTCGCTTGTCTTCTCACCCTTTATTACTTCTACTAGTGGCATTAGTGGCGGTGGGTTGAAGAAGTGCATTCCCACTACTTTCTCAGGCCTCTTGGTGGCGGCGGCTATTTCGGTTATGGGGAGGCTGCTCGTGTTTGTTGCTAGGATTGCGTGCTCGGGAGCGTGCTCGTCTGCGAACGCGAAGAGTTTCTGCTTTATGTCTAGTCGCTCAATAATAGCCTCTATCATGAAGTCTGTTTCTTTCAATACTCTCGCGAATTCCTCTGTGTATGAACCGTCTGGATTCAAGTTTACTACTGTCTTTATCCTTGAGAGAACTGTTTCCACAGGCTCTCTTACTACGCCTTTCTCGTATAGTTTTTTGAGGCTCCACTTGATTTTTTCAACTGCGTTGTCGAGGAATTCCTGTTTTATGTCTACTAGGTAGACGTTGTAGCCTGCTATTGCTGCTACCTCGGCTATTCCATGGCCCATTGTGCCTGCTCCGACAACGGTTATTGTTTTTATGTTCTCGAGTCCTGCCATTTCTACCAACACCCCTCTCTGTCTGGGCTTTCCCCTTTGATGCATAGGAGGGATCGTCTATCGTCAATTATATTTGGCGTATTTAGGGAATAATATCCCTGCGCTGTCTTCTTAGTAATAATACATGTTGTATAGATAGCTTTAAAACAGTCGAGCAAGCCCCCGTTAATGCGGTGAAATAGTGTGTCCGAGTACCTAGATCAAGTCAAGAGCATGGTCAAACCCGAGGCCGCAAAATACGGTCTAAAGATACTACCCAGAGGAAAAAGCAGCTTCAGCCTAATTAAGGGCGGACAGATATACATGACTATTAGAGATACCGGCGACAATATCGAGATATCGTTCGCTGGTAAGAAATACATGTATGACAAGTACTACACGAAGCCAGAACACCTAGCACAGGTAGTATTCAACGTATTGGAAGCACAGCACCGCGAGGTAAAGAAAGAAGAGGACTAACCTCCGCGGCCTCTATCCTAATACATTTTCACGGGAGATTCCAGGTTTTTCCCCGTGGCAGAGACATACCTTCAGAATATATTAGTCTGCAAAGGGACAACGCGTTCTGGGACTATAACATATTCATGTAATGATAATAATTACTACATAAGCCTACACTATAGCTTTGGCTATCGACTAGCCAGTGCCTGCGAAATGCGTGAAAGATATCAGTGAAGATTGACGACTACAGCGGTGCATTAGGGGAAGCATTGGACTCCGGTTGGAACGTTTGGACTGCGGATAAGTATCGCGGTGATAGAGTATGAATCTATCTATCGATAGAGACCGAGCTAGGAGAGCCTGGAGAAAACTGCTTATTGGTCTACTGTTGCTTTCGGTGTTGTCTGCAGGATCCCTGATGCATATTGTGGGTGGTCCAGGAAATCTTCTCGATATATTGTTAAATATCAGGCTCGACGTATTAATAGCGTCATTCAGCATACTGTTTATTGCCGAGATAGTTAAATCGTGGAGACTAACCCTTATAGGCAGACTCCTAGGATTCAGGATCCCTGTCAAGGACAGTTTATTGGCAAGAATATCTGGAAGATTCGTTGGTGTACTGACCCCTGCCTATGCGGGAGCAACTCCGACACGTGCAATCATAATATCTGCGTATACAGGGCTCTCTCCAGGTAATAGCTTTGGTCTAAGCGTCTATGAGAGTATCCTTGACAGCTTTATACCGGTGTTCTTCTCACTACTATTGTTGATTCCGCTTCTCCCAGATTCATGGCTCTCTGTTCTAGTCGCACTATTTATTCTGGGAATGTGGATAGGTGGGATAGGCTATGCGAGTACTGATAAGATAGAGCGCTTTCTCAGACGTATAAATGCTCCCGAAGAACTCGTCTGCTATGTTTCAGGTCAGCGAAAACTGTTTCTAAGCGCTATAAAGAGTAGTACTAGTACGAGGATTCTCTTCCCTACCGTGACTGTAACACTTATCTCTCACGCAATAGAAGCATATGCTCTTTATATTGTCCTAACGGGACATTTCTCCCTAGTTGATCCAGTCTCCTTTATAAAAGCATTCATATTACTAGAAGCATCCTATGTCCTCACGATGAGCCCTACTCCTGGAGGAAGCGTATTCTTCGAGTACGGTCTCTCGGATATAATGAACAGCTACAGCCTAGTGTTATGGAGAGTTGTCTTCCTCCTCTTCAGTATATTACCTGGAGCAGTAATATTGGTCGCTATAAAGTCTGTGCGCAACTATATTGAACAGGCTCTTGTTAGAGAGGTGAAAGACTGTGCGTCTA
>JALWJI010000050.1:0-750 GCA_027081695.1 Acidilobaceae archaeon
CTCTTCTTCTTTACTCCTACTGTCATCCCTAGTCTTCCTGTTGTTCTAGTCCTCTGCCCTCTTACCTTTAGTCCGATTCTGTGTCTTACACCTCTCCAACTGCCTATACGTATTTCTCTCTCTATGTCTCTTCTCGCATGGAATATTAGTTCGGATCCTATCAGGTGTTTATCTTTTCCTGTTTCATAATCTTTTCTACGATTATACATCCATGCTGGAAGCCCTAATTGTGTAATGTCCCTTACTACCTCTTCTAGTTTCTTGATTTCAGACTCTGTAAGGAATCCAGTTCTCATAAACGGGTCCAATCCCAATAGCCTGGTTATTGCAAGCGCCGTGGTATATCCGATACCCTTTATTTCAGATAATCCGTATACGAGTTTTAGTTTTCCATTTATGTCAGTGCCAGCAATTCTAACTATGTATTTGAACTGTCTGTTCTCTGCCACTCGTCTGCACCCGCATACCTCTAGCTACCTTGGTGGGTTTTTGACATCCAGGGGAAATAAAGGACTATGGTTAGACTCCAGCTTTGCTGCGTAGCTCCTTCACCTTTTCGACTATCTCGTTTACTAGCGATGCTGCTGCTCCAGGATCAATTATTGCTGCTGATGCTGCCTGTACTTCTATTCCTGCTGCTTCTCCTAGTTTCTTCTTGCTTGGTACATAAACGTATGGTATCTTTTTCTCGTCGCATAGTATTGGTAGATGTGCTACTATCTCCGGTGGGTCCACGACTTCTGCTATGAT
>JALWJI010000050.1:760-5379 GCA_027081695.1 Acidilobaceae archaeon
CACATAGAATGGCTTGCTCATATTCATCCTCCTCCCCGAACGGGTCGTCTCTCTTCGAACCTTGTTAGTATCGTTGTCGACTATTTAAATATCGCTGTCTACCATTAAGTGGGAACTTGGAGGGTGATATTATTGACGTGTTTAGAGGGACTAGGTCCTGGAGAAAAGGCTCCCGAAATAGTTAATGCTATTATAGAAATACCAATGAATAGCAGCGTTAAGTACGAGTTTGACAAGGAAAAATGCCTTGTCGCCGTCGATAGGTTCCTATACACTAGCATGTCCTACCCGTTTAACTATGGCTTTATACCTGGAACACTAGAAGAAGACGGAGACCCAGTAGATATCCTCGTAATAAGTAGGGAGCCAGTATTTCCAGGAAGCCTCATCGAAGTAGTCCCCATAGCAGTGCTCAACATGGAAGACGAGGAAGGCCTTGACTGGAAAATAGTAGCAGTTCCAAAACCTAAGCTAGACCCATTATACAAGGACTGGACTGACGTAGACTCCATACCCGAAGCCCTAAAGAATAAGATCAAGCACTTCTTCGAACATTATAAAGAGCTCGAGCCTGGTAAATGGGTCAAGGTAAAGGGATGGGAAGGAAAGGAAAAAGCACTTGAAATAATCAGAAAGGCAATAGAAAGATACAACAAAAAGTAAACGCGACGTTTCTTTCCGTCGCCCCGAATCTTATATTTTTATTTCTAGAGATAGGCTCCTAGTAGTTTTATCAATTAGTACAATGCGTATAACATGGTGAGCCGGTGCACCAGGATGCTGAGAGCACTAAATCATGCCGATGTCACGAATACAGGAGCTATACTATTAGGCGAGAACGTTGTAGCAGACGCATTCTATCAAAGACTAATCAGAGTGATTACTCATGCTCATCATGATCATATACGGGGCCTAGGACAAAGCTTCAAATATAGTCTATTTGTTATCGCGACACCTACGACTTTCAAATTTCTATCTATCTATGGTAGGAAGCTATACCGTGAGAAGATTCTCGAGCTACCTTACCGTAAACCAGTAGAAATAGACGGTGAAACAATTACACTTTATCCAGCCAGACATATACCCGGTAGCGCACAGGTAGTCGTTGAAGGACACGATTATCGGGTCGGTTATACCGGCGATTTCAAGGTACCCGGAACCCCTCCGCTCCAGGATCTAGACGTTCTAGTCATCGATGCTACGTACGGGAGTCCACGAGTAGAGCGCAGGTGGAGTGATTGGGAGGCGTTAGCCTATTTGAAACAGTTAATAGATGAGAAAATCCATGAAGGCCCTATTTGGATATATGGCTATAACGGAAAGCTCCAAGAAGTAATGTTCGAGCTTCGGTCAAGGGGTGTAGAATATCCTTTCTATGCTGATGAGAAAACCAGGAAACTAGCTGAGATAGCTTCTGAACATTATGGAAAGACCATTAGGGACCTTTATACGTTTGTAACTGACAGCATTGAGCATGGATCCGTGATATTCCTTACAACTAGCAAGAAAAAATACTACATTAAGTACCACGGTATTCATATTACTCTAACTGGATGGGAGCTTAGGGCCCCCGTCGTACAAACAGGCAGAAATACGTTTAATGTATCTTTCAGCGATCATGCAACTTTTAAAGAGATAATCGAATATGTACGTGAAGCAAGGCCTCGCAATGTAGTTATTGACGGTTCAAGAGGAACAGATACTATATTTACAGCCAAGTATATTGAGAAAATACTTGGCATACGCGCCATCGTTAGACCATAAGGGAGGAAAGTAGCTGATGACAATAAACCCTGTGACTGGAGATAAAGGTTTTCCCAAAGAAATATCTCTGAAGGAACTAGAATTATTTAGAGACCAGCTTACCAGCTTAGGACATCATTCTGCTAAGGGACCCTTAGTACTGTTCCTGTCTTTACCTTTCCTCTTTATAGCCTATATCTTGAACCATGAAGTATACTCTTTAGTTCTCGGTGCTGTGGCGGTTGGAATAGCATTTGTAGGAGGATTTCTTCAATATACGCATTTGTTGACTCTCAGGAAATTTCTGAAAATATACTATGGTGAGAGATTATCTTTCTCCGATTTCGTGAAATCGGCTTTAATAACATCTCTATATATGGTCGGGATAGGAGTGGTTCTATCTTATAATATCAATATACGTGTTGCAGAGATAATCGCTCGTGAAAGAAAGATGCTTCGTCGTCCTTGCGAGGCAGGTTTGTTAGATGCTATTATAACACTCGGAATCGAATTATATAGAATGCAGTCATGTATCGTCAGAGAAGTCGTCGGGCTTCTCACGATGTGGCTCGATGCTGCCTCTGTAAATCTCGGCGCCGAAGGAGATCACCGGGAGGAAGAGTCTGGGGACAGTTTTAACTATTCTCTCGTCTAGTATGATTCTCCATGTATTGTCACATGATTGACACCATGCAAGGCCGAGACGCCTATCTTTCTTTCCTGTGAACACTCCTAGCGATAATGGATCCTTGTTACCGCAGAAGGGACATGTTAAAACACTTTTAGAGACTCGCCACTTGTATCCGCAGAAGGGACAAACCATGTAGTATCCTGTGCTCTCCTGTGTCATCGTTCTCGTTATAGCACCACATACTGGACAAGTAGCTGTTATCATATCAACTATTCCATGGCGGGTTTCCTCGTGCTCTGCCTTTAGTCGAGCTATTGCCTGTATCACAACAAATACTACTTTTGCCTCATTGTTTTCAATGTTTCCTGTCAGGAAGTCCTTGTATGCTTGCTCAATATCATCGACTGGTGTCTCTAGTTTTTGAGACGCAGTGTTAACTAATTCTGTTAGGATGCTATCTCTAAACATTGTGTCTATAATTGATACTAGATCCTTGTCCAGGACTTTGTCGCTAGTTAACTTGTCTCTGAGCATTTTCATGAGTTCTTGTTCTGTCTCTTCTAGTAGCAGGGTTTTTTCTAGATCTATCGTTCCTCCCTTTAGCAAGTGCTTGTATCTATATATAGCCGACTTAAGCTTCTCCACTTCGTTATCCAATGCAATTACCCCTCTCTTTAGCTAACTTCTCTAATATTGCTGGTATGCCGAGTTTAACATTCCAGAGTATATGTGGCATTATAGCCAACCTTAATCCCCGATGCCTGGGACACTGATATAGTCTGATACACTTATTACTGGCTACTTTAAGGATTTCCTCGTAAGCTTCGTGGCTTAGGCATACTATAGGTGTCATAACTTCATGTATAGGCATATATCCTGATTCCTGTAGAATGCTGACAATCTTATCCGTGTAACTTAGCAGTTCTTTTGCGAGATTTTCAACATCTCCAAACCGTGTCTTCAACACATCTAAAGCTACATTAGCGGCAAATACTGTGCATCCTGGCCGGCTACCAAGTAGTCCAAACTGTCTTTTACTAGGTATATATGGGCTCTCGAAATACAGTGATTCTATCACGTCGTTATCCGACGCCAGCAGGACACCTGCAGGAATAGGAGCTTCAGGTATCTTATGTAGATCTACCGCTAGTGTCGAAGCAACATTATCGAGCTCTATTCTTACCGGCTTCCTTAGATACCGCATTATATACCCGGCGAATGCTGCATCTATATGCAGTCCCGCCTCCTTCTTCTTAACAATCTCGTAGATCTCGTTAACAGGGTCCACGTAACCCGTTTCTGTTGTGCCTATTGTGACAACTATAACATCTTTTTCCGTTACACTTCGCTCAAGATCATCTATAATAGGCTCATATCCCTTTCTAGTCTTTAAAATAAGCGTTTCCAGTCCTAGAAGCTTTGCTGCTTTTAGAACACTATAATGGACTGTATCGAATACAACAACTCTTTTTTTCCCTTTTTGCCTCCAATAGTAGAGCGATAGGATATTTGATTCAGTTGCACCACTTGTAATCATTCCCGGTGTCTTATATCCTAGTACATCTAATGATACTCTCTTTACCAACTTTTCGAGACTATCCTCTAGACCAGTATACGATTCTGGATCCCCTAAGTTCGTATGGAGTTTTGCCTTACACGTTTCCCTGACCGGTGGAAGAGGGTCTGCTATCATCCCGCCGATTACCCTTATCTCGCGGCATCCGTGTCGTCTTTCCATCTTTGTCGCCCATTCTCCTGCATGTTCTTTTTCCCTCATACCTCCATATGTGGGATTTCCTAGTAAAACCATTGATACATCAAACTCATATTAAGTATAATATTATGAGATAGTAAGAAGATAATCCGAGCCACTAATTACTTAAACAATAGACAAAGAAAGCAAAACGGGGAAAAAGTATTATGTTATGGGAAGGGTATCGAGAATATTAGAGGTGCAATGAATCCGAATGCTAGTATAATAATGGCTGATAGCATGACGGCGGCTTCAATGTGTTTGGGTACTTGTGTTTCGTTTTCTCCCTCGGATACAATGTCTCTTGCCATTTTAACATAGTATGCGCTACTTATTGCGCTGTTTATCATGGCCGCTACTACCAGTAGGATTGAGAATCCTGCTACTGCTATGAACATGTATAATTTGCCCCAGAATCCTAGCATTGGAGGCATTCCTAATAGGCTGAATAATAGTACTCCTGTGGCTGCTCCTGCTATTCTATTTGATGAT
>JALWJI010000051.1 GCA_027081695.1 Acidilobaceae archaeon
AAATAGGCGAGAGACAGTCTCTTAGATACTATCCTACATGGTACCACGATAAACTCTAGGCCTTGGAGGTGCTAGGCAGTGACTAGGAAAATAGATTATGAAAAAATAGGCCTCTTAGTAGGACTTGAAATTCACCAGCAACTAGCTACAAGGCAAAAGCTCTTCTGTCCATGTCCAGCGGAACTAAGCGAAGAAGACCATGATGAATTCGAGAGGAGGCTTAGACCCACTAGAGGAGAAACAGGTGACATAGATATAGCAGCGTTATTCGAGTGGAGGAAAGGAAAATACTATCATTACGAGGCTCCGACAAAGCATAGTTGTCTAGTAGAGGCCGATGAAGAACCCCCGCACGAAATGAACAAAGAAGCAATAGCTATAGGAGTAGCTATGGGTCTGGCCTTCAAATCACATATAGTCGATGAAGTACACGTGATGAGGAAAATAGTGATTGATGGAAGTAACACGACTGGATTCCAGAGAACAGCTATAGTTGCGCTCGGAGGCGCGATAAAGGTAGGAGAAAAAGAGATCCCCATACAGACAATCGCCATTGAGGAAGACGCGGCTAGGAAAATCAAGGACGAGGGTCTCAGAATAAGATATCGGCTAGATAGGCTCGGAATACCCCTAATCGAAATAGCGACGGGGCCAGTAATAACCTCCCCAGAAGAAGCAAGAGAAGTCGCACTAGCAATAGGCCAGATGCTAAGACTAACCGGCAAAGTGAGGAGAGGTCTAGGAACAATAAGACAGGACTTAAACGTAAGCGTCAAAAACGGAGCAATAACTGAGATAAAAGGAGTACAAAGACTAGACCTTATACCCAAAGTAATAGAATACGAGGCACTTAGACAAGTAACACTCCTAGAAATAAAAGAAGAATTAATAAAACGGGGTCTAAAAAAGGATGACATTATTTATGAGCCCATAGATTTAACGGAAGTCTTCGCCGATACGAAGAGCAAAGTAATACAGAGAACCATAAAGAAAGGAGGAAGAGTATATGGTCTAAAACTACCCAAAATGAAAGGACTATTAGGAAAAGAAGTTATGCCTGGAAGAAGATTTGGAACAGAGATAGCTGACTATGTACGATTCTGGTCGGGCGTAGGAGGCATATTCCACAGCGACGAATTACCAAAATACGGCATAACACAAGAAGAACTAGACGAAGCCTACGAGGTTCTGAGAGCCAGGAAGGACGAAGACGCCATAGTTATCGTCGCCGCAGAAAAAGAAAAAGCCCTAAAAGCCTTAGAAGCAGTAGTCGAAAGAGCCCGCCTAGCACTAGATGGAGTTCCCCAAGAGACAAGAGGCGCACTAGAGGACGGCACAACTAGGTTCCTCAGGCCAAGGCCCGGAAGTGCACGAATGTATCCCGAAACAGATACGCCGCCCATACTTGTAGATGACAAGATACTAGAACTAGCAGAGTCAATCAAGCCAGAATCACCAGAGATAAAGATGAAAAGACTAATCGAAGAGTATGGAGTACCGAAAGATCTAGCAAAAGAAGTCCTTAGAGACGTTAGACTAGACCTCATCGAGAAATTAATAATAAAATACAAAGAAAAGGTCCCAGCCAAGACAATAGCATCCATATTCGTAGTCACTCTCAGAGGTCTACGAAACGAAATTGACATAGACTCAATCGAAGACTGGCAAATGGAGACGCTAATAGATATGCTAGCAAATGAACAAATAGCAAAAGAAGCAGTCGAAGAGATCCTAAAATATTTAGGAGAACATCCCGGAGCAGATCCAAGGAAAGCTGCCGAAGAACTCAACCTAACATCGCTATCGAGAGAAGAAGCAGAAAAAATAATCGAAGAAATAGTCAAAGAAAATCTCGATGTTGTGAAAGAACGTGGAATGAAAGCAATGGGACTAATAATGGGCAGAGCAATGTCCAAGCTGAGAGGAAGAATAGATGGAAAAATAGTTGCCGAAATAGTAAGAACAAAAATAAAAGAATACAGTGAGAATTATCGACAATAACCAATATTCTTGTTCCCACCTATTTCATTTACCCGGCGAGCCGATGAAGACTACTCCCGACGCGGAAACGATGAAGTAAAGGCATTTGCCGGAGGCTCCCTTTATGCCTGTTTACGTAACTCTATTTTTAATCCCCAAACTGGGCCCCTAACAAAATGCCGGTTGAGAAGCGTGGAGTCAAAGCTGATATTCGTAACTGGTGGCGTCCTCTCGAGTGTAGGGAAAGGAATCGTCACCAGCAGTATAGGCCTTCTCCTAAAATCTCGAGGATATAGTGTTGGAGCAGTGAAGATAGATCCATATATCAATGTAGACGCCGGTACAATGAACCCCTTCGCTCACGGAGAAGTCTTCGTCACAGAAGACGGTGGTGAAACAGATCTAGACATAGGACACTATGAAAGATTCCTCGATATGAACTTGTCGAAGCGACACAACATAACCACAGGCCAGATATACTTGTCTGTAATCGAAAAAGAGCGTAGAGGAGAATATCTTGGCCAGACAGTCCAGGTTATACCACACGTTACTAACGAAATCAAGAACAGGATCAAAGAACTTGCCCATGAGACGGGAGTTGATTTCCTGATAGTGGAAATCGGAGGAACAGTAGGCGATATAGAGGGACTGCCTTTCCTCGAGGCTATAAGACAGCTAGGCCTTGAACTCGGAGAGAAAAATACGTTCTATATTCATGTAGCACTGGCACCAATACTATCAGTTACAGGAGAGCAGAAGACCAAGCCTGTGCAACACAGTGTCCAGGAACTCAGGAGAATCGGAATAAATCCTGATGCAATAGTAGTTAGAACAAGCAGACCCCTCGAGCCTGAGCCCCGCAGAAAGATTGCCTTGTATGCAAGTCTCCCCGAAAACCGAATCTTCAGTAATCACGATGTAGACACCATATACAGGGTTCCCTTACTGCTCGAAGAGCAGGGCATAACGAGGATAATCCTAGAAAAGCTTGGAATGCCAAATAGGAAACCGGATCTAAATGACTGGATGGATTTTGTCGAAAAGCTGACTCGACCTAGAAAGACGGTCAAGGTCGCCATGATAGGAAAGTACACCAAGCTCCCAGACAGCTATATCAGTATCGTAGAAGCCCTAAAACATGCTGGTGCTCATCTCGGCGTGAGACCAGACCTTGTATGGATCGAATCAACCGACATTGAAACTGGAAAAATAGACCTATCCTTTATAGAGGATATCAATGCTGCCATTATTCTCCCTGGCTTTGGGAAACGCGGGGCAGAGGGCAAGATACGGGCGATAAAGGAGATCCGAGAAAGGAAGATACCCATGCTCGGAGTCTGCTTCGGTATGCAACTTTCAGTAGTAGAGTTTGCCCGGAACGTTGTGGGACTAGAACGTGCTAACAGCACAGAGATAAATCCTTCGACCCCTCATCCAGTTGTAGACTATCTACCCGGACAGAAAGAGATAGACAGACTGGGCGGTACAATGAGGCTAGGGGCATCACCGATAAGGCTTGTAGAAGGAACACATGCATGGCATTACTATCGTAAAACGACAATATACGAACGCCACAGGCATAGATACGAAGTAAACCCGAAGTACGTAGAGATCCTAGAAGACCACGGCCTAGTTGTATCGGGATGGAGTCCTGACGGCCTTGTTGAAATAATCGAGCTCCGGCCAAAAGATCATCCATTCTTTGTTGGAACCCAGCCACATACAGAATACAAGAGTAGACCTCTTAGACCCGCACCTCTCTTCATAGGATTACTAGAGGCGGCAGCAAGGATCTCGTAAATAGTTTTGGTCTTTGAAACAGGTAATTTTTGCACTAAATCATTGATGTACTATTGTAGTTGATCTATTTGGTATACTGTCATTATTTCTTCTCCGGATCAGCTATATGGAATATTATCTGGTTAACGTTTAGCTCTACTACTTTCCGGATTCCTCTTGTCCCCGGGACATACTTGGCCTTAACAATATTGACGTTCTCAAGCTTCCTTATTTGACTGCTAATGTTTGCCTTGCTTTGCCCTACTATATGCGAGAGCTCGTCTAAATCGGCTGGTTTTTTAGCTATGTATCGTAGTATTCTGGCTCTTGTCTCGTTGGCTAGGGCGTTGGCTACCATGGCTATGTATCTGGGGCCTATCACGTGGAGTTTACCATCTACTATGTAGATCCCTTCTTTATCGAATGGTGGATTTAGTCCCACGTCGTGCACCCCCTTTCTGGTGTTTGAATAGTCCTTTACATTTTAGTCTATTCGTGAAATATATTATTTAAATGATTATGTGTTTTAACGTTACTTGTTTAATTTGTATTAACTATTGAATTAATTAGATAATAATGAGATATTGTCCACACCACTAATAATCATAACTTCCGTCTATAAAGAATGAATAGTTTCAAAACACATATAATGAAAAAGTTAAGTCATTCAGCTCTTAGGAAATTGTATATAAGAATCATTTGCATCCATTAATGAATATGCTATATTGGCGTAAATGGGGAACACACTGATGCCGAGAAACTTATGGAAAATATACACAGGACTTACAAAGTTGGACATAGCAGTATTGAGAACAGTCGAACGTGGAATGACCAGATATGAGTATGTTCCTCTAGAGTATATCGAACGCCGCCTTAAGGGTATTCCCAGGACAATCATGTCGAGCATAGACAAGCTGAATCAAATGAAGTTGATAAAGAGAAGACTAGGCTCAACAGTTGGATATACACTCACGTATTGGGGCCTGGACATTCTATCACTCAATAATCTCGTTCAGAGAGGAGTCATAAGAGTCCTCGGCGACAGGATAGGTGTAGGAAAAGAAGGAAACATCTACATAGCGGAAGATGCTTCGGGAAGCCTAGTTATAGTTAAGTTTCATAGAGAAGGGAGAAGAAGTTTTCAGAAAATCAAGAGATACAGAGGTATAGTTGCAAACTTGCCCAGAAAGTCATGGTTCCAGATAGCAAGGTTACTAGGGGAACGAGAGTTCAAGATACTAGTGGCATTAAAAGAACATAATGCCCTTGTCCCGGAACCGATAGCATGGAACAGGAATAGTGTGGTCCAAGAATACATACCTGGGATTGAACTATACAGGGTTAGAGAACTCTCAAAGGACGAAGCCGAGAGAATACTCGAAATGATAATAGATACGCTCCGCATAGCATATCAAAAAGTCGGAATTGTACACGGAGACCTAAGCGAGTATAATGTACTGATTAGCGAGGACCTAATACCATACATAATAGACTGGCCACAGTACGTTTACAAGGAAGAAGAAATGGCAGATGAACTCCTCAGAAGAGATGTAACCTATATCCTCTCCTTCTTCAAAAGAAAATATGG
>JALWJI010000052.1 GCA_027081695.1 Acidilobaceae archaeon
ATTAAGAGTTAGGATAGTTGTTCTTCCATGTTGCTACTAGTGTCATGTACTTTGTATTATTTTGTTAGAGAATAAATAACATGATAGATACGGCTTGTCATTATTCTGTAGAGAATAACACGCATGTTATTAAAGCTATCAAGGATTATGTTCTCAGGGAAAAACTGTGAGGAAGGATTACGGTAATGGATAGAGTATCTGGCCGGTAGCATAGGTATCTGGCCAGATTATGACCTTTACTAGGTTGTTGTCCTCAAGCTGATACTGGACTAGTAGTACATCGTGGGCTTCCTGGAATCCGGGGTATCCTCCTGGGTACCAGTCGGAGCCCTGGAATCCTATTGGTCCATAGAACGTCATTAGGTGCATGTTTAGGAGTGCTTGTGATATTACTGTTGGGTCGACACTCTTTGTTTCTTCCATGGCTGCTTGTAATAGGAGTCCCGCCGTGTACCCTATTGCGGCATAGTAGGAGGGTTCATCGCCGTACTTGTTCATGTATTTTGATACAAAGTCTTCCGTTGTGGTGTATCCGTACCAGTCTAGGCCTAGGTTTGCTGCGAATATTGGGTTGAAGGGTGCTACTGGCTCCCACTGTGATACGTATATTACTCCCTCCATTAGGTTTCCAACTTGTTCGGTTGCGGTATAGATGCTTGTCTCGGGTGCGAATACTACTATTGCTTTTAGGGTCGTAATGTCTGCTTGCTTTATGCTGGTTATTGCTTTTGCTAGTCCATCACTGTTTTCTGCTACTATGAATATGACTTGTGGATTTGCTCTTGTCTGGACTATTTCGTTGACTAATGCTGCTGGGTTATCAGTGTATGATGCCTCGTATACTATGCTGTATCCTTGTAGGACGCTTATCTGTGTCCTTAGCTTGGAGTAGATTGTAGAGGAGTATGTTGCGTTCTCGTATATTATAGCAATCTGTGTAATGTTGGGATCTATTTGTTGTAGTGCCTGGATAGTGGTCTGAATCTGCTTAGACAGTGGTGCCATTAGCATGAACGTGTACTTATAGTTGCTGCCTGTGAATAGGTCGTCGTTGTCTGCAAATGTTAGGATGAGGGGTTTTTGATTCGCCTCTGCAATATCTATTACCGCGTCTGAGAGTTCGTTGGATGCTGGTCCTACTAGGAATGTGACTTTATCGGTTTTAATCATGGCGTTGTAAGCTGTTGCAGCCGTTACCTTGTCGTCTTTTACGTCTTTGCAGACTAGTTCTACTCCATAGATTTTTCCTCCCACGTCTATTCCATAGGTATTTGCTTCCTCAGCCCAGAGCTCGAGTCCTTTCATTATTTCTTGGCTTATCTCCGTGAATGGTCCTGTAGACGAGTATGAGCATCCGATCTTGATTGTTGCCTCTGGAGTTTGGGGTGATAGTCCGTATCTCTTCATTGTTAGTAGGGCTCCAGCATAGACTCCCGCTAGGATTACTACAACTATAATTGTAACCATTAGCTTGTTTATTGTTTCTTTCTCTAGGACCACTCTACGCCACCACTGGATACTATCACTTTAGACTTATAAAATAGGTTATCGTTAGCTGAGGAAAGGTAAACTGGTATATATGAGTATTATCCGGCACGTAAAGTATGTCTTTCATCTTAGGGCTTCTCTAAGCATTCTATTGACGCAGGCATATTTCTAGGCGTTACGCTTAAGACATATGTGTCTAATCCTACTAGTTTAGAGATGAGCTTTAGTGTTTTGATATCGCTAGCCTCTCTATCCCGTGTAGTAAGAGTGTATAGTGTCGGTCCCCAGCTGCTCTGTGCTAAGAAGATGCCGTCTCGCCAGGCCTCATCGACTATTATTGCTAGATCTGCTCTATATGATCCTCCTTGAACCCTCGAGAAATAGGATCCGGTAGCGGACTGTATTTGTTTAAGACCTGATACTGCTTGATCCACGTCCTCGTTTGCGACTCCTTTCATGAGATCTATGAGGCCCTGGTATGCCATCCTCTGAATTCTCTCTGGGGCTCTCCAGGGGTTCTCATAGGATATGGTTTGTTCTTCTTCCTCGCTGAAGCCTCTTGGTAGTTTAGGGATGACGAGGATTACTCTCCAGTTTGATGGTAGGGCTGTATGCCATATTGGTATGTGGCTTGGTGCGTTGTGTGTGGCTAGGATGCCTCCGTATAGGAAGGTTTGTATTCCTGCTGAGCTGGGGTATCCCCTATTTAGCTGTCTTGCTAGTTGGTATGATTTGTTTCTCGAGGGAAGTTTGTTGTTTTCGAGAGCGTATATTCCTGTTGTTAGTGCCATTATTGTTTGTGTGGTTGAGCCTAGTCCGTGGTGTCTTGGTATTTTTTCGTTGATAGTTATACAGTAGTTGTCTTGTATGTTTAGTGTTGTTTGTATTTTGTGGAGGATTTTTTCTATGTATGGGTCTCGGGGATGTATTGTTGTTTTATCGCATTTTTGTATTGTTATTTCGTTTTTTGGATATGATGTGTATATTCCGATGCTTGCCCATGCGACTTTGTTTGTCGTTGGGAGGGTGTAGAATCCTCCGTGGAGTCTTGAGCCGGTTTCTATTTTGACTTGGTTGCATTCTGTCATTCTTGTGTACCTCCTCTTCTTGGTTTACTATTGGTTTAAAGGATTCAAATGAAACAAGGGTTTTGTATCATACTAGTCGTTATCTACTATGTATTCTAGATTCCATGGTGCTACTCGGCTGACTTCTTTTAATAAACAGGGTTATTAAGTCTTTCGATTGGTGAGACGGAATGAGGCTCATCACAGTAAAGATGCCAGAGATATACGTTAACGGGATCGAAGAACTAGTGAAAGCTGGCCGCTACTCCTCTAGAAGCGAGGTCATAAGGATAGCTGTAAGAGAACTTCTAAAAAGAGAACTATGGGGGGCCACGGTCCCAGTCGCAGAGAGGCCAAGAATGGTTGGAATCACACCAGTCGATCTAGGCATAGGAGAAGAAGAGATACCAGGAGCCGCGTCCATAGAGCTAGACTACGCCTATACCTAGCAGGCAACGGCGTCCTACTCAACAATAGGCAAGTTTTAACTTGATCCATTATATCATGTCTAGAAAGATGCTTTACATCTAGAACTCTATGTTTTCGCCCAAGAATTCTCCACGGATCCTCTTAATGAGGAGTTCGTACGTCTTATCTCCCTCCCTGAGCCGCCTATAACTAAAGGGGGGCATCCATCCAGGAATTATCCTACGTATCTCCTCCAGCGTCACAGGCCTCCTATAAAGCCTAGGCTCCACAACCTCGATAGCCATAGCCCGTTTTGCTCCTCTAACATAGGGCCATGCATCATCCCTTATACCTGTGCCGGGTTGTCTGACTATGCTCCATATCTTCTCCGGAGTCCCAACAATTACCCTGCCGGCCCTGAACTCGCCCACAATACTCTTTACTTTACCACTACTATACACGATTATTACAGCTCCCTCCTCGATAAGCGGGCCTCCAGAGAGCTTCCTTAACTCATATTTCTTGATACCTGCGAATATCATTCTCGAATACTGTGGCCTGATACTCATCAGGTACATTGGTTCCCCTATTATCTGCTCCATCTTATCTGCACCTTCTATCACTTGTTGTCTATCTTGTCGTTGTCTTCGTTGTATAAGGAGTACTATGTGGAGTTCATAAATTTCAGATAATTATTCAATGAGAATATTATGAGAATATACTAAAGTTAGAGAAGATGGATCCAGGAACGTTAGATTGTAACGATAAGGCCCTTGTACTCGTCATGACCTAGTCTCAGCGCTATACTTGTTAGTATTGTTATAAGGTCGTACGCTTCGATCTTAGCCAGCATCAGGAACGCGGCGAGTAGAGCTGGTGTAAACGGGTACCCATTGAAGGCCGCCACACTATACTTGTACGCAGTTTTTAGCGCCTGTCTCTTAGCATCTTCTAGTGCTTGCTGATAGTCTTTTTTCGTGTCTAACTCTACCTGAGGAAGGACGTCTCTTATCGATACAAGTAGTTCCTGTACACTTGGGTCTCTCTCATAGAGTCCTCTTATCTGTCTCCATTTAAAGCCGCAGACGTCTAGCTCGCCATATGCCTTGTCTAGCTCTCTTACGGGTATATTGATTGCCTTAGCGTTCAGTATGCTTGCCACAAGCTTATATAATAGATATGGGCATAGTATCTTTTCTACTTCTCTCCTAGTCCTGCCCGGAAGGCTCCTGAGAGCCTCCGAGTATAGGAGTACGGAGAGCGTGAGAGGATACCATAGAAAGACATCGCTACTCTTGACCTCTGTAGCTATCCTATAAGCTTCTCTCGCGTATGGCTTGAACCAGGTCTTCTCGAAGAGCTCCACTAGTCTCTGTAGGGAGACAAGTGATTCGGGCTCTCTCCTTACTCTATAAGCGAGTGATCCCTCCACATTCATAGTCGGCAACATTGGTAGTTCGCTTCTACCCTCGAAGACAGCCTTCATGATAACAAGGGCGTCCCTGGCCTCCTCCTCCCTATAGAAGGCTTGGACTAGGGCTAGTGCTTCCTTGGGTGCATAGTATTCGATTTTCCTAGCCCTCTCAAGATATACTGTTAGGGCCCCGGATTGTATCTGGTCAGGGGTCTTAGCCTTTATCGCTTCAATGTAAGGTGTATCTCTTAGCGCAGAGAATGCATCGTCTAGATTCGAGGTCGAGATGAGTTCCCTGAATATCTCGGGCTTAATGAGGCCAGCATACATTGATCTTAGACGAGGAGTAACCCTAGCATACTTCTGGGGCGAGAACAAGGCAGGCTACACCTCTGACAGGAGCTTCTTCAGCTCCTCGACAACCGCATTGACAGCGGCCTCCTTGTTAGTTTCTGCTCTATACTTGATCTCTCTCAGCTTCTCCTCCTTCATACTGGCATAGCTTTTCTTTAGCTCCTCCGACTTCTCCTCGACATACTTCCTTATCTCTTCTTCAAGCTGTTTTACTAGTATATCCACGTCGTTTTCAAGTTCTCTCGCTAGCTGGTCAGCGTATTTTACGATCTCGCCTGCATACTCCTGCGCCTGTAATGATAACTGGTCCATTTTTTGATCAAATACCAAGACAGCATTAGTAAGTTTCTCGACCGGTGAACTAGTCACTTCTTTTACACCCTTTAAGGATAACTAGATTACCGGTTAATTAATGATATTCTCTAACACTATCTATTTTGAGAGGGATTCAAATAGGGTTCCCTAAAGAATTTATTCTAAATATAGTTGTTGGTTGGACAGATTTGACAGATTTGTTCTTATAATTTTTTCTATCATTATACAAATTCTCATTGTTACTAAAATCCAAATGTTATAAGACACTATAATTCTTATGGAATTATATGTTAAAT
>JALWJI010000053.1 GCA_027081695.1 Acidilobaceae archaeon
ATCTCTACATACACCGTGTATTCAGGATTTGTAAGATCGACTTTCGTCTCACCCTCCCTAAATAAAGCCGCACCCAGTGCCCTCTCAACATCCTTGCTAGTAAACTCATGCGTCCCGGTTCTTCTAGTGGTGACCCTGAATGTTTTCCCTGCAACCTTGTCGTAAAAGATGCTTTTCCCTACATTGACGATTTCTTCCAATGAGTATAGCGTATAGGCCATTGCAGGGCTAGTAGACTTTACTCCAAAAACATACGAGATTTTTTCAGCAGCCTCATAGGGATCTCTTGGATCCCATAGTATAATCCTCCCCGGCGTTTTACTAAGTGTACCCTTTAGCTCGTATTTTTCAATGACTCGGGCAATATGGTGCGATAATAAATCCTCCATCCTGCGCCTGGTTAGAGGCCCTTTGACAGCAATCTCCGAGTACCGTATTATGACTGCTGGCCGGTTCTTCATCTTGTATAAACCTAGGAGTCATGAGTATGAATCGGAGATAATTATTCTAATCTCGACAAGTATGATCCTGGTAGAGGGGCATCAAGGAGATGAAGCGAGTAATATCATTCAGATGGTTCAAGGGGTTCCTAGTAGTATCCATGGGTAGAGACGGCCTCAGTATAATGGGTTCCAACTCTAAGATTGTACTAGGAGATAGAGAAATCTCGGTGAAAGGGCTTTACCAGGGCATGAGAGAGTATGCTGAGAACCCGAGGGCCCAAGTAAAGACACTCTATATTGATCTAGCGTTTCCTATTAAGGGAGTGGATAAGCCCGAGGGCGAGGTTTATCTTAGAACCGTGGACACATATATTGATAATTATGGTTTATCCTATACTCCTCTCGACGAGCTAGGATATTTTCTTACAATATATCCTCCCTCAAGTGCATTATATGAGAACGTAATTATAGGACCAGATATGATTGCTGTCACTATGCTAAGAAGAAGACATATCTATTTGATGGAGGAAGGCGAGGAGAAGACTATAATTCTCGTCTAGAGGTGGTATTCATGATTGTAGGAGTAGACTATGCTCAGTGTGAAGAAATCGGAAAAATTATGAGAAGAATAATTGATAATATATCTATTGATAAATTTGAGGACCAGCGATACTATCCCCCATTGGACGCGTCGAGAGAAGAGGTGACTAGGTATTTTCTAGTTATGGTAGCATTGGATCACAGACTAAGCAGGCCAGGCAAACCATATGAAGGATTCGTCGACGACGAATTCTATCATGGCGCCGACCTCCTATATCGTCTGGGGAGGAAGTACTTCGACGAGAAACCCGAGTTCTTCGATCCAAACTATTTGCAGACCTTAAGAATAGACGAATTCGTGGAAATGTTTACTGTGAAGTCAGAAAACGGGCGAACAGCACGTCCCCCAGATCCAGAAATACGTGTAGGCCTGTTACGGGACCTAGCAAGAAAACTTGTTAAATTATATGGGGAATCAGCATATTCCCTGATAACTCAGTCTCGTGGATACCTAAGAAGGGGCACAGGAGAAGGTTTCATTGACCGACTAAAGATATTCACCGCATACCAGGATCCCGTCGAGAAAAAACCGTTTCTACTAGCCAAGTTCCTCGAAAGAAGAGGAATACTCCCAGTATACGATCCATATAACAAGGAGGTACCCGTGGATAACCACCTAGTCAGGATCGCCATACGACTAGGTATAATTAAGGTAGACACTATACTCCTAGAGAAGATTGCTGCGGGCATAGAAGTATCTCCTGAAGAAGACATTGTCTTAAGATATAATACACGAATAGCATACAAACTCGTCTCCCAGCATGGAGGAATAGACCCATTCATAATGGATGACTTCCTTTGGATGTTTGGTAGGAAGTGTTGTACCCGTGAGACTCCTGTATGTATGCAGGGATGCAGAAAGGCATGCTCAACGATAAACGGATGTAGCGGCGAAAAATGCGTGTTCCACGGGATTTGTAGTGCAAGGAGAGATCCACTCCTAATGGTAAACGAGCACAAGTTCCTCAACACGTGGTGGTACTAGAATTACAGACTTGCTTTATAATATGAAGAAAACATGCCTCCCAGAACTCAAGATATTTTCTATCAAATACAATATTATGATAGCAAGGATCACTGGGGGATAAAAGGAAATGGTTCAAGGAGCATTCGACACTCTATTAGCCGAGTATGGAAAAGGAATACCTGTCATTGGAAGAGCAGTTGGAAGAGAAATTCTAGGAACCTCGCCCGGCGCTAAAACTAAAGCAAGCCTCTGGATAAGCCTACCCCCCGCTTCGGAGACCGTAAAGCATGCTCTTGTATCAATAGGGCTAGAAGCACCACAAGATCTGCGACCACCATTCAAAATAAAAATCGCTATGGAGAGAACATCAATTACCAGAGAGTTCAGGCCCCAGTTCCATGTAGAATTGGATGATACCATATACTATAAGGCTGTATACGACGTTAAGCCTCTCCTAGCAGAGAAACTGACTAGATGGGATTTACATAAATTCGTATTTCTCTATGATAGACTCCACCCATTATTCATAAGAGATATCTCGCTAATAGTAGTCTTCGAACATGAGAAATCAGAATATTATCTCTCGGTTCTCACAGGTGCAAAATCCTTAGAACCCGGCGACACTCTTGTAGAGTATCCAAAATTTAATTGGAGCTTTGGAGGCGAGAGACGGTACTCGTTGGTAATTCACTCACCATATCACAGCTCCCAATACGAAGTAGTAGTCGCAGGATCTGAGCCGGTCTCCATCTCTGGTGCTGGAAGCCATGTAGTCGAGGGCTCATTTTCGTATAAGGGTAGCCTTGTACCTGTA
The DNA here is from genome assembly GCA_027081695.1 of Acidilobaceae archaeon. Lineage (GTDB taxonomy): Archaea > Thermoproteota > Thermoprotei_A > Sulfolobales > Acidilobaceae > S143-63. The sequence continues at coordinate 2,825 of JALWJI010000053.1, forward strand.
TCAGTAAAATATCTGCCGAGTTCCTACAAGTTTTATCCAAGAACAGCGGTGCTCACCGATATCATCTTATTAGAAGAAAAGGTTCCAGCTCCCACCCTAGATATAGATGTCGAAGAAGTAAAGATAGATGAAAACGAGATAAAGGTAAAGATAAATCTCTTCAACAAAGGAACTGAACCCATAAGAAAGATCGTTATTGCAATGATCGCGTTGGGCCTCCAGCTCTCATCTAAAAAGATCAATAAACTAGATCCTAACAGTAGTTTATCCCTTGAATTGAAGGGAAGACTATCACTGTTACCTGCACATCCTTCTAAGGCATACATAAATATTACAGGGATTTCCTTAGGAAGGAGACTGCAAAAGAGCCTAGAATTAGAACTAAAGGAGTAACGAATCCCTGATAATACTATGCCCTTTTCTTTAGTTTAGCCGATGCAGATCTTCTACGAGAGAATATATAGTTTCTTAGAGGAGTTGAAAGGTTAAAACAGTCCACTCCTTTCTCCAGAATTCCGAGAGATATTAGTTCCTCGATGCGAGACTCTGGATCTTTTATGCCAAGCTTTTTGAGGTCAAGTATAGCACGTAGGTCTCCTACAGAAATATGCTTCATAAAGTACTCGGCAACTTTTCGGGAATCGGGAGGCAGCTTCTCTATTTGTTCTAGTAGTTTTGCTGCTTTTAACACGGCTTCCTCTGTCATTGTATTAGGCCCCTGGCTAAATAGTAGTTAATCGGGGTATAATCTTTGGCGAGAAGAAGGCTAATGAAAAGAATCGCACGCGAGGTTGCAGGAGAAGAGTTTGCTAGAAAGGTTTGGAAGCGTATGGAACTCATTGGAGATATAGTATTGATAAAAGCGCCTTATGGGGAAGAGGTAGATTATAAACTATACCGGAGAATCGCAGAGAGAATACTCGAAGAACTACCATATGTAAAAAGTGTATGGCTCGCCGCTTCACCTGTAATAGGCGAGTACAGGATAAGAAGAAATCTAATTCATCTTGCAGGCGAGCCTAGAACCGAGACATTGTATAAGGAGCATGGATGTGTTTTCAAAGTAGACATAGCGAAGACATTTATCACGCCAAGACTTAGTTTCGAACATCTGAGAATCGCTAAGCTAGTAGAGCCAGGAGAAGTAGTTGTCAATATGTTTGCCGGGGCAGGTCTCTTCAGTATAATTATAGCTAGACATGCTCGTCCCCGGAAAGTCTACAGTATCGATATCAATAGCTATGCGTACAAGTTTATGAAAGAGAACATAGAAATGAACAAGGTTGAGGACATAGTAGTTCCTATGCTAGGAGATGCGGCTGAGATAATAAAGGAGAAGTTAGTTAGTGTTGCTGACAGGGTTCTAATGCCGTTGCCCGAGCTCGCGATAGAGTATCTTCCATACGCGGTTTTGTCAATCAAGGGGAAGGGACGTATACATGTTTATCTTCATATTAATTGGGTTAAGGGAGAGGACTATCTAGAAAAAGCGGAAGAAGAAGTGTCGGTGGCTCTCTCAAGGATTCCATTGGTTAAGAGCTTTAGAATAATAGGGAGTAGAAGGGTTCGCCCGATAGGGCCTCGGTATGAACAGGTAGTGGTGGATGTTGAGGTTGAAAGAAATGGACAAAAAGGATAGGAACAGTGAAGGATCCATCCTAGACGTGTTAGTTGAAGAAAGAGATATAGGGTATCTGGATCCAGGAATCGATAACTTGCTAGTCGAGCTAAACAGTATATCTGGTATAGAGACTACAAGTACGTGTACCGGCCGTATAACTCTTGTCGAGGGTAAGAGACCCTGGATTAGGGGTGAAGAGGGCTCCCGTATATTGTATAAGACCCATGACCCTGTGAGATTAGAGAATATTGTAGAAGTACTATCACGGGGCTTCTGTAATGTATGGTTGAAGGTTTCAGGACCTATTCTTCATATAAGAGTGGTTTCAGCCGAGTGTGCTAAGAGTATTTTATTGATTGGGAGACAGCATGGGTTCAAGCACAGTGGAATAATCTCTATGGGAGAAGACGGTATTATATTGGAGTTGATGAGTGGTGCTCAGTTTACGGCACCCATAAGAATAGACTGTATCAATATAGTCAATATTGGTTCGGAGAAAGCATTGAAGCAACTAGTGGAACTAGCAAATATGGTTCTACAAGAGAACAAACAGAGATTCCATAATTTAGTCAGAGCTATTTCTGCCGCCTTTCCCGACGGCGGATGCTCCTGATATGCTTATAATAGGTGTTTAGGAGATCCTCACCACATTCTCCGCATATTTTTCTTAGCACGCTCGATCTACATTTATAGGGTGTATATCTGGAAGCGATCTCCACAATAGCCCTTGCTATGTTAGGTAAAGCAGAGGTGGATGCTAGATTAAGCTCGTTCAGCATGTCTTCAACATATTCTATTGGAGGATCCAGATTCGCTATAAACGAAATCAGCACGTAGATTTCTTCGTCGCTTAATCCGTCCTT
>JALWJI010000054.1 GCA_027081695.1 Acidilobaceae archaeon
TAGTGCTGCGCTGCCGAGGCTCCTTATCTTGTAGCCTCTACCGAGTTCGCTGATTATTTTTGCTACACTATGAGCTGCATCTGGGTGCTCTATGTAGACATATATGAATCTTTGGGGAGGCTCCTGCTTTTTCACAAGAGAATGTCCTAGGCGGCAACCATGTCCTCGAGCGAACGATATCGGTTCCCCGTAGAATATGGGCGAGACAGCTCCGGCAACCACGTCCCTAAGCGATTTATTGGAAGGTACAAAAGCTATTGAGACAGAGGCCCAGGGTATACAGTTTAGATAATTCTTGCTTCCGTCTAAAGGATCAACTATTGCTGTAATATGGCCTCTTCCAATAACTCCTTTTTCCTCCGTGACAATTCGAATATCGTTGCCCAACTCTGCCCTTATGCCGGAAACGATATAGTCCTCAGCTATAATGTCAACTCTCACTGTTTCACCGCTTATTTGTTCTCCGAGTTTCTCGCTTGTGCAGGCGAGATCTCTAAGCATGCCAGAAGCTTCTCCGGCTATTTTGACTGCTACTCTTCTTAGATCTTCGTAGTCGAATTCTTGTTGCAAGCTCGTATCCTTGTAGTCTACTGCGGAAAAACAGGAATTTATTCGCTCTCTTTCAGTTATGAGGGGTGAGATAGTGGTCGAGGAACTCTAGTATGTTTCGAAACGCCTGTATTTCACTATATTAGTGATATCTAGTTTTTCTAGTTCTTTTGCAACTTCATCGGCGTTCTTGGATGCTTTAGAGAAGTCTACGATGAGGGTGCATCCAGCTGTTTCCCCACGCATTATGCTAGCGCATTTCGATGCAATGATATCGGCTTTATTCGAGGCAAACAGGTTCGCGATTTTCGCCAATGCTCCGGGCTCGTCTCTAAACTCTAGCTCGAACTCGTATACATGCTGCGAACTCGTAGCGACCGGCGAGACAAGTATTTCTCCTCTGTCGATGTCTGCAAGGAGTACGACGTACATGCCTGTTTCAAGTCCTAGTGCTTCTCGGATAGGTTGGGGTATAGTTATTCGACCCTTACTATCTATTTTTACGAGAGCGCTTATTCTAGGCATATCATTCACCGATATACTACGAGGTATTTCCCCTTTATTTAATTAATTCAATTGTGTGCTTATAGTCGAACAGTTGAACAATGGAGGTAAGCCATTAATCTCTTAGCGGTCCAACCATATGACGCGGACACAGCAAGTGGTGCGGGTGTAAGACATGAAAAAATTATATCGTATATATTATAATACATTCAACGAAGACCTCCACGAAAAAGTAAAAAAACTCCTTGAGGAAAGATATAACGCAAAAATAGTCGAGCATAAGTCAATGCTTCATCCCGATTTCAGATATCTTGAATTATACGTGGATACACCTGGCCTCGAAGAGGAAATATCTAACTTGATAAAAACAATTCTAGGAAGCATACATGTGAAGGTAGACTGGATAGATACAAGCAAGTAGCAGGGCTAGGTGGGAACTAATGGTATCGATACAGAACAATCTTGAGAAGATAAAATACGATCAGTTCAAGTTGGAAGAAGAGATAAAAAAGTTCTGGGACGAGAACAAGATATATCATAAGGTAAAGGAGAAGTCAATGAGATCAAAGAAAAAATTCTACTTCCTAGACGGTCCACCCTACGCGTCTGCTAAATCAATACACGTAGGCACGGCTTGGAACAAGGTAATCAAGGACACTGTACTAAGGTACTATAGGATGCGTGGTTATAATGTGTGGGATATACCAGGATATGACACTCACGGTCTCCCAATAGAGGTCAAAATAGAAAAAGAGTACGGGATAAAGAGCAAGAAAGAGATCATCGAAAAAATAGGAGTAGAGAACTTTGTTGAAAGCTGTAAACGATTCGTTGACGAGAACATCAAGGCTATGACCGAGCAGTTTAAGGAGATAGGAGTATTCATGGATTGGGAGAATCCCTATGTAACCTACAGAGACGAGTACATTGAGTCCGGATGGTGGTTGATAAAACAGGCATGGAGGAAAGGCCTACTCTACAAGGGCGAGAGAGTAGTACATTGGTGCCCGAGATGTGAGACAACACTTGCAGACTATGAAGTCAGCGAATACAAGGAATTAAGGGATCCAAGCATATATGTCAAGTTTAAGGTCAAGAACTCGCAGAACGAATATCTGCTTATATGGACCACGACACCCTGGACTCTCCCAGCAAACGCATTCGTGATGGCTCATCCAGACCTCGACTATGTAAAAGTCAAGGTGGATGGAGAAATACTGATATTGGCGAAGGCAAGACTCGAAAAAGTAATGAGCGAAGCGGGTAAAACCGAGTACGAGGTTCTAGAGGAGTTCAAGGGCACACGTCTCGAAGGCCTCGAATATATACATCCCTTAGAGGACCTGGTGCCTGCACAAGCAAAGCTCGCCCCATATCATAAAGTTGTGCTTGCTCCTGATGCAGTTACGGCAACTGAAGGAACAGGTCTCGTGCACTCGGCTCCCGGACATGGAGAGATAGACTATGAAATAAACGAGAAAATAGTAGGGGCCCCACTAATATCGCTTGTAGATAACACAGGAAAGATGACCGAGGACTCGGGAAGATACCACGGCCTATACTTTAGGACCGATGCAAATAAGGCAGTAATAGAGGATCTCGAAAAGAAAGGTGCATTATTCCACAAGGGAAGTATAATCCACAGATACCCGGTTTGTTGGCGGTGTAAGACGCCTCTTGTACTAAGAGCCACAGAACAATGGTTCATAGCGGTTAGAAGGCTGAAAGAACGCCTAATAGAAGAAGCTAGATCAATAGAATGGAGGCCGAACTGGGCAACTACACGATTCATAAACTTATTGAAGGAAGTACGGGACTGGGTAATAAGCAGGCAGAGGTTCTGGGGCATTCCATTACCAGTATGGGAATGCAGTAGCTGTGGATACAGACATGTCATAGGCTCAGTAGACGAACTAGTCGAGCTAGGAGGTCATAAACCAGAGCAATTGCATAGGCCGTGGATTGACAGGGTAACATTGAAATGTCCTAAATGCGGCGGCGTAATGAAGAGGGTACCCGATGTTTTAGATGTATGGTTCGACAGTGGTATAGCATTCTATGCAAGCCTCAGCTATCCAAGAAACAAGGAGCTCTACGAATCCCTAAAACCAGTAGACTTCATAGTCGAAGGCCACGATCAGATAAGAGGATGGTTCTTCAGTCTGCTTAGAAGCGGAATAATAGGCTTTGACGAGAAACCGTACAAGAGAGTCCTTGTACATGGTTTCGCACTCGACGAGAAAGGTAGAGAAATGCACAAAAGTCTAGGCAACTATATAGAGTTCAAAGAACTAATATCGAGAGTCCCCAGAGACGTAATAAGATTATGGGCAATGAACAACACCATTTGGGAAGACCTTAGATTCTCGTGGAAGAGTATGGATATGGTCTGGAGATCGTTCAACATAATATGGAACGTGTTCACGTTCGCATCAACATATATGAGCATCGATAACTTCGATCCAGAACAAACCAAGCTAGAAGATGTGGAAGACGCCTTACAATTCGAGGATAAATGGCTCCTATCAAGATTCAATAGGCTCTTAAAAGAGTACCACGAGGCGATGAAGGACCTACGTCTCCACGAGGCCGCGAGAATAGTAAAAGACTTCCCGGTAGAAGACATAAGCCACTGGTACATTAGGCTCATAAGAAGACGTGTATGGGAAGAAGAAGCGACAAAAAGTAAGCTTGCAGCATACGCCGTACTCTACCATGTACTAAAGGGATGGCTCCTAATGGCTGCACCATTCATACCATATACAACAGAATACCTGTACCAGAAACTGATAAGACCCGCAGAACCCAGCCTACCAGAGACAATACATCTTCTAGAGATACCAGAGCCGGACAATAAGTGGATAGATGATGGAGTAGAGCAATTAATGGATATAGCAAGAAAATTAACAGAAGCATCCGCAGCAGCGAGAATGAAGGCGGGAATAAAACTACGCCGTCCAGTCAAGAGATTAATCATAGCCCTAAAGGATAACTCTCTAAGGAATACTATTGAAAGAGCTGCTCAGATAATCAAGGATCTAGCAAACGTCAAAGAAATAGAAATTGTAGGAGTCGATTTCTTCGAGAACATGAAAGTATACGGTGTAGAGCCAAACTATAAGACCATGGGTCCAGAATTCAAGAAGATGCTACGGAAAGTAATAGCATATGTCGAGGAGAACAAAGAGAAGGTAGCGAAAGATATCGTTGAGCACGGAGAGCATAAAGCAGAGATAGAAGGCGTGACTGTAAAGATACTTCCAAAACATGTAGAGTTAAAGGTCGATTATCCGAGCTGGCTGAGCACTGTTGAGACCGATATAGGAATAATTGGAATAGACACTAGACTTACTAAAGACGAAATACTAGAAGGACATGCCCGGGAAATTGTCAGAAGAATACAAGCTATGAGAAAAGACCTGTCACTGCCGGTAGATGCATACATTGAAGTATGGTTAGAGGCAGATCCCGAGTTTATCGAGGCCGTAGAAAAACACAGAAACTATATAATGACCGAGACCAGGGCTAGGAATCTACGATTAGATAAGCCACCCGAAGAAGTCTACCAGAAAGAATGGGAGGTGGACGGGAAACGGCTACTGATCGGAATAAAGAAGATCTAATCACAATATTTCCCAGCGAAATTCATACATTCGCCTACTGTCCAAGAAAGTACTTCTTCTCCATCCATATACCTTACAAGCATCCCCTATCTGCTAGAGTAAGAATGTTCATGGGAACGATTTTTCACATAATAAAAGGATTTTTCAGCAAAAGAAAAGGCTACAATGTAGAAGAAAAAATAGAATATACGATAGGTAACGTCAAGCTTAGAGGAAGACCAGATGCATACCGGATCGCTGGCAATTCAATCGAGATAATAGAGAGAAAATCCGGAAAAGGACCAAGAAAAGGGGTATGGTTAAGTGATTCACTTCAAGCAACGGCTTACGGATTAATGCTACGTAGGAACAATGAAAGAGTAGTTCTCAGGATAGAATACCGGACTGCGAAAAGAATATCAGAACTAGATAGCGAGAAAATAGGACTCTTGTTCCGGGTCATCGACGACATTGTCCTAGTTAAGAAG
>JALWJI010000055.1 GCA_027081695.1 Acidilobaceae archaeon
CCCCGTCTAAAATAATAGTCGCCTGTAAAAAGAATCCGTGCATTCGATGACTTAATACGCTCTGCGACTGCTCCAGGCGCGAAGCCTGAGAATATAGGGCTCGCGATAGCCCCTATCCTCATAGCAGAAAGCATTGCTATGATTGATTCAGGGCTCATAGGGGCATAGATGGCTATAACATCACCCGGTTTAATCCCAACCTCATCCAGAAAATTCGAAAGTCTCTGAACCTCGTCGAGAAGTTCATTATAAGTATATGTTTTTTCCGCTCCATCCTCACCTACCCATGTAAAAGCCTCTCTATTACCGTAACCCATAGCAACTATCCTGTCTAGAACATTATATGACGCGTTAAACAAGGCTCCTCGATACCATTTAGCCCATTCTGGTCCTTGCGAAAGATCCACGGTCTCTCTCGGAGGCCTAAACCACTCTATTCCCAGAAAATCTGGCAACGATCCCCAGAACCATCGATGATCTCTTGTAGTTTTTCTAACGAGATCGTGATAGTTCGAATAACCAAGCTCCTCCATTAACACAGATACGTTCGCGTTCTGAACTACTTCTCTCGGAGGTCTCCATATTTTCAAGCCCTAGAACCCCCAGGATACTTATAACAAGGACAATTAAAGTGTAATAACACTACACAAATAATAGTTTTTATAATAGGGTTGCACGGATCCCACTGTCCAATAGCCTAATTCTAAGAGATTAACTATGGAGAAACCTTATCACTATAGAAAACGTCTTCTTCAACATAGGCCGTGATGAGTGGTGACGGCAGCGAGGAATCTCCTGCCGTGTTCCGATGTGCTGATGTCACCCTCGCTGAGCCCCCATATAGCGGCTAAGTTTATTTTACGAAGCTACTAATTCACTCTCTGGAACGTGAGGGAGCCCCCGTGGAGAAAAACCATATCGACTTTGCCTACGAGCAAGACCTAGTGGTTAGACCAGATTCAAGAGTACCTATACTCGACAGGGAGTTCGGCCACTATACAGGAGCCGGTGTCCCCCTCTTCAGCATAGGCGGTGGATACTATAGGTATACACTGATAGATATCCTTGCCAGGTTTCATGCCAGGAGAGGATACCATATAGTGGAGACGCCCATAATAGCCAGTAGTAGCCTCTACAAGTTATCGGGGCACCTCGACTTCTACAGACAAAACATGTATCTCTTCAAGATAGAAGACCACGACTTCGCAATAAAACCGATGAACTGCCCCTATCATATACTACTATTCATGCATGAGCTCGCACGACACCGTAACAAGGTAAGGCTCCCATTCAAGATATTCGAAGCAGGCAGAGTACACCGTTATGAGCCAAGCGGCAGCCTGTATGGCCTTTTACGAGTACGAGGATTTACACAAGACGACGCCCACATAATAACTCCCGAGGAGAACGCGGTAGAGTCAGTCTACAACGTTTTCGAAGAAATGAGGGAGCTGATGGAAAAACTCTTCCATCTCAACGTCTCAGGGGAAACAGTCTATCTACGACTAAGCCTCTCAGACAGAGAACTCATAGGAAAAGACTTCATGGGCACCCACGAGGAATGGAGCAAGGCCGAAAACATCCTAGAACAAGCTGCCAAGATGATAAGTGAAAAATACAACATAGCATACTATAAGGAAGAAGGAGAAGCCGCATTCTACGGGCCTAAAATAGACATTGTAATGAAGATCCGTGAAGGAGAATCCGAAAAAGAATGGCAACTAGGAACTATACAGTTCGACTTTAATCTTCCCAGGAGGTTTCACCTATACGATCTCGTCAAGGAAGTCTACGGTTATGATACAGTGTTCATTATCCATAGAGCCCTCATGGGATCTCTCGAGAGGTTCCTAGGAGTATACCTGGACTACTACAAGGGTAGACTACCATTCACACTAGCACCTGTGCAGTTCGCGATACTAGCAATAAGAAAAGGCACGGAAATAGACGCGGAAATAGAATCCTTAGCATACCGGATAAAACAAGAACTTATAGATGAAGGATTCAGGACGGGTGTTGTACTGGCATCAAAGACTGGGCTCTCAAAGGAGGTAAGACGATTAGAATCGACAGTGAAACCCTCCGTACTCGTCTATCTCGGCGAAAAAGAGATTCAGACCAAGACACTAATGGCTAGACCATACCTACACTCAGAACGGAAGAGAAGCAGCATAAAGATCCCGTTGGATCCAGAGTATCCTGCAAAACACGTAATAGAGCTAGGGAGCAAGCTGGAGTCGGCTGTAAGGGAACTAGTAGGTTATGCTCCGAGAATACCGGGAGACATGGAATATATGTTGTAATCTATGGAGGCCATCGGAAGAGGCCCTCCCACATCCTATTTAGACAACTTCTCTATTCTTTTACTAGTGATAGACCACAGAGAATCTCCAGAACACTCTTCTAATATCTCGACCTCGCCTCCACAGATTTCGATAATACTCAAAGAGGCCTTCCTTACCTGCTCTGGCGGGCCTACTATTATTACCTTTTCAACGCGGTCGATTTCCTGTACTACGTCTGCTACTTGACGTAGCCCGAGGAGATTAGCAATAAATCTTAGATTATGGTTTTTTATCCGGTCATTTAGTAGCTCGTCCTCTATTGTATACGTGTATGCTAGTGCTATAGAACACGTTGTTAAATTCTGTGACAGACGAGATGGTATGCCTGCAATGACTAGATCGCCTATAGAAACACATTTCTTAACGAATTCTTCGGGATCATAGCTATTCTTTAATGAGAGTACCTCGACTCCTACTTCTATTCCCATTAAATCGAGTTTCTTCAAGGCCTCTTACACCAATGTTCCCTAGAATATTCCGTGCTATGTTATTCTTCCTCTATTAATCTTCGATATTCGTTTCTTTCCCATGGGAATACTATCCAATTCTCTGTTACCTCTGCATAATAGTCTGGCACTAGGTTAGTCCATGGCTTAATATAGAGGGTGGCTGTTTTCACTTCTTTGGGCATATGAAATCCCACTGCCTCCATAGCCAACTGTAGGGTAAGCCCTGTATCACTTATATCGTCTACTAACAATACTTTCTTCTCTGTTATATCTAGGACAAGTGGTTGTCTCAGATAGGGCCTCTCCCCTCGTAGCCCTATCGTCTTGTATAATTTGATTTCCATTACTCCTATATCGTCTACTCCGAGCTCGTCTGCTAATAGACGAGCCGGTACAAGTCCTCCTCGCAGGATTCCTACAATCACGTCTGGTTGATAACCACTATTCCTTATTTTTTCAGCTATTTCCCTGATGTAGAGGTCTATTTTTTCCCATGATACTTGCTCTATTTCTATTCTCTCGGATTTTCCGCCATGATTTACTGGGAGAATTACTATTTCCTTGGGTACGTAGTTTTTATCTACTAATCGTATGTCTTTACCATCTACGAAGACTATGTATCCCGGCTTTCCCTCCACGTTTTCGACATCTATAATATCTCTTAGCCCCGGATATCTTTCAGCTAGTTCTCTAAACAACTTCTCTAGAGTCATATCCTCTAACTCTAAGACGTCTTTTCCTACAATTTCTTGTAGACTTGCTAGTAGCTTTACTTTAGACATTATACCCCTCCAGGAGGCCTAGTCGTCTGCCTCTCGCGGAGTATATTAGGAACTCCATGTGTAATTACATGAATAATATAATTAATAAAATTACCTAGATGCTTTCTTTGCACGTTTTGCCTCTGCATTAATCAAATGCGTTATATATCCCGCTATCTGATTGCGGAGTTTCTTACTTCTTAATTCTAATAGTGCCGATACTACTTTCTTGTTGTGCTCGAAGTCTCCCTTAAAGAGATCAGGGTATTTTTCGAGTAGTTTTCTGGCTGTCCTTTTTACTAGGGTTGTCCTCACTTTGCCCATCACTACCTCACCCTGTGGGTTGTGAACATGTTGCAGGTTTAAAACTTACAGGTTGGGGTTAAACATTGATCACCGAAACTTTTATATAGAAGTAATCTTACCTTAGAGATTGGAGAACGATAAAAGGATAAGGTGACAAGACATGGCGGCACTACCCTTAGAATCAATGGGAGTACCAGTTATAATACTCAAAGAAGGTACCTCCCGCTCCTACGGAAAAGAAGCAGTTCGCTCGAACATAATGGCTGTAAGAGCCATCGCAGAAATCCTCAAGACCACCTATGGTCCAAAAGGAATGGACAAGATGCTAGTAGACAGCCTAGGAGACATCACAATAACAAACGACGGAGCAACAATCCTCGACAAACTAGACCTACAACACCCAGCAGGAAAAATGCTCGTACAAATCGCTAAGGGACAAGACGAAGAGGCAGGAGACGGCACAAAGACCTCTGTAATATTCGCAGGAGAACTCCTCAAAGAAGGAGAAAAACTGCTCAACAACAACATACACCCCACAATAATAGTCGAGGGATACAAGAAAGCACTAGAAAAGGCACTAGAGATACTATACGAGATAGGCAAACCAATCGACATAAATGATCATGAAACCCTAAAGAAGATAGCACTAACAAGCCTAAACAGCAAAGCCGTAGGCGAAGCGGCAGACTACTTCGCAGACATCGCAGTAGAAGCAATAAAGACCATAGTAGAGAAGAGGGGAGACAAATACTACGTAGACCTAAACAACATACAAATAATCAAGAAGCATGGTGGAAGCCTAAGAGACACAAAGCTAATCAAGGGAATAGTCATCGACAAGGAAGTAGTACACCCCGACATGCCTAGAAAAGTAGAAAACGCAAAGATCGCGGTTCTAGATACACCACTAGAAATAGAGAAACCCGAAATAGACCTAGAGGTAAGCATCACAAGCCCAGACCTAGTAAAGCGACTACTAGAGAAACAGGAGAAGATACTAGCAGAGAAAGTAGAAAAAATTGCAAGCGTTGGTGCTAATGTTGTTGTGACTCAGAAGGGTATTGATGAGGTTGCGCAGCATTTCCTTGCTAAGAGGGGTATTCTTGCTGTTAGGAGGGTTAAGAGGAGTGATATTGAGAAGATTGCTAAGGCCACAGGAGCAAAAATAATAAC
>JALWJI010000056.1 GCA_027081695.1 Acidilobaceae archaeon
AATCTGAGCCCGAAGCCTCAGTACAAGAGAACCGTTAGAACTATCGAAATACGACCCCGGTAACAGTTCTAACCCCTCATATTTCTCAGTGCTTTCAACATTCCAAACACCCATAAGCCAACCAGCAACAGCAATACTAATAGCAATAGTGACAGCAATGAGTATAACAACGACAATAGTCGGATGAATACCCTTTCTCGACATATTTATCAATCCCATAAAAATTAAACTATGATGGGAGATAATAAAAAGCTTGGAAATATTAAGATTATTGAAACCTTATGGTGTTTGAGCAACTACATAGCCTTGATATACGCCGCCAGTATCAGTGTATACTTTGATTGCGTACTGAGCACCTGCTGTGGGGGTATTTGTTAGTGTTGTAGCACCGGCAGTTGTTCCGGATTCAATACATGCCACTTTTCCAGGATCAACTTGTACGTTTAGACCTGTAACGCTTTCCAAACCTACAAATTCAATCTCGGTTACTGTTGCTGACTTGCTTCCTGTATTCTTTACACATATTTTATAGTTACCATCTGTTGTTAGTGTTGAGTTTGGTAGTACTTGTAGTTGTTCTGTTGTTCCGAAGGTTCCCCAGAGTCCCATGAGCCATCCGGCTACTGCTATAGATATTGCGATTGCTACCGCCACGATGATGACCGTTGCGATTACTGGGCTTATACCTCTTCTCATGGCTAATCACTCTCGCTTAATCAGATTGTTTCTTGGGTTATTGATCTATTATAGTTTTCTATAGTGGTGATCTTTATATATTTTCCTCTTGGGAGTATTATGTTTATATCTTGTATTCTGGTTAAAATTCTTGTTTGTAATTATGTATAAATAAAATATATATTTCATAGATGTTTGATTATTATTATTTGATTTTGTTATTGTTCAAATACTATAATGGTACTGATCTGAGTGTAACTAGTATTGTTATTATTGTTATTATGACTAGTATTATTCCGTGTAGGAATCCGGCAACTATTTTTCCGTCTTGTATTTTTCCGGCTACTATGCCCATTAGGTAGCTGTTGAGTACTGCTCCTAGGCTTAGTAGAAGTGCTACATTGCCGAGTTCTGTTGTTGATATTGCTTGTGGTGTTTCGGCTCCGGTTACTCCTAGGCTTTGTCCTGTGAAGGAGAGTACTAGGATGCTTGATGCTGCCACTAGGATTGCTCCCATGTATGGCATGAATATGTAGCTTCTTAGTCGTTTTTTGAATTCTTTTTGGAGCTCTGTTAGGTTAAAGGCGTATCTTGCCAGGCTTTCGAGGGTTTCGGGGCTTCCTCCTCCTACGCTTATGCTATCTACTAGGAATCGGAAGTTTGATAGGAGTAGCCAGTCTCTGTATCCTCTTATTGCTCTTCTGACGGCTCTTTCGAGGTGTAGTCCTAGGGTTAGTGCGATGTTAAGTCTCCTGGTTATTGGATTTAGTGGGCCGTAGTCTCGTGTTGTTACTATTAGTATGCTTTTTTCTGGGCTGAGGCCTGTTTTTCGTACCTCGGTTAGGTCTCGTAGGAAGCTTGCGACAGCGTCTCCTAGGTTCTTTGTTTTTCTTGATTCTCTCATGTATATTATTGTGCTTGGTAAGCTCATTGCTATTAGTGTTCCTCCTAGTGTTACGGCGAATCCTATTATGTTCCCGTAGGTTGGTGGTTTTCCTTGTAGTAGGCTGTAGGCTCCTGTTGCATAGAATAGTATGGGGAATACTACTAGTGCTATTGGTACTCCGATTGTTAGAAGTACGGCGTATGGACCGTAGTGGGTTATAGGGGTTTTTGGCTGGCTACTGTGGATCATCCACAGCAGGAAGAACGTGAGCATTGGTAAGAAGACGAAGCTGAATAGTGCTAGTTGGGCTGCGCCTCCGCCGGGTGCTCCTCCGGTGGGGATGATGCTTTGAATTGTGAAGAATATGTAGAATACTAGTGTCATGATCACGGCTAGTGTAACGTAGATTTCTGTGAACATGCTCATTCTTTCGGCTATTAGCTTCATCTGGTTCATTCTGTTATTGAAGATGTCCTGGGTTCTTATTTCTAGATAGTGGAGGACGTCTCCTCCGGTTTTGACACTTGTCACGTAACCTAACATGAAGTCTCTGTAAAGTGGGCTGGGATGGAAGAGAGCGTTTTCTTCTATCGCGTCTAGTGGGCTTTTTCCCAGGAGCCTCATGTCTCTCAGGATCATGCTTGCTTCTTCACGTATAGCCTTGAATATTTTCAGCGTTGAGACTCGCTCGACTACATTTGCTATTGAGACACCTGCTCGTGCCATTGTTGTTAGGTATGCGGCGAAGAATGGCAGCTCTGTCTCCACGTTGTTCTTGCGCTCTTCTTTTTTAGCAGCAGGATATACTAGTACTCCTGCAAGAACGAATATTGGGATGAGCATTAGTATTATTATTAAAATTACTTTTATTGCAAGGGTTAATGGGCTGACAGCTAACAGTATAGATAGGTATATTGAGAAGAAGATTGATGAGAATATATAGAGGAGTCCTCTTGCGGCATAAAGGGTAGGATAAGTCTGGAGGCCGGCTTGGGCAAGCTGTTTCTCAAGGTCAAAAGTTTTCGCAAACTTATCAGCTATGTGTCCGAAATATGCTATGGCTATGAAATCGAGAACATCCCCTAGGGTAACCTTCCGCTTAGGCCTATATGCTACCTGCTTTGGCTTCCGCCTGAAAAGAGTCCTGAACGCTTTCCGGAGTCTGCTTTCGCTACTCATATCCCGCTGGCCTCCATTGTTGCATATCTAATAATCACTCCGTGTGCTATGTATAGCTCTCGTAGCGTGGAAGCTCCCTCTCCACCATGCTCATAATCTTTGAAGGCCTCCTATAATACTCGGTTATGACTCGGCCCACGTCCTGATAACTTGTCAACCTCTTGTACGTCATCCACCGAATTATTTTCTCGCGTCTCTCTATATCTTCAAAGACCGCGTCTAGCGATGTACCGGTCATCTCCGCTATCCTAGGAAGCAGTATACTATCTTCAAGCATCAAGTTATGAGACTTCATAGCAGGATCCCATCTAGAGACAAGAATATACTGATCATAGTCCTGAATCTCCCAGACCTCAGTAACCCTCCTCTCCACACGATACACATCGGGCTCAATAGGAATTCTCACACGCTTAATCGCAATGGCAAAATTAACCAACGGAATATAACCCTTCGGAATCTCCATAGGCGGACTAGTCAGCCTCTTAACGGCAGCGTCAATATGCTCAGCGTGAATAGTAGTAATACCTCCGTGACCAGTTGCAATAGCCTGGAACAATACTTTTGCTTCTTCTCCTCGTACCTCTCCTACTATCACTACGTCTGGTCTGTATCTTAGGCTTACTCTTACTAGGTCGTATAGGCTTATTTCACCCATTCCTCCTTCGAAGCCGTAGCTTGGTCTGCTGTAGAGTTGCACCCAGTTTTCGTGAGTGAGTCTGAGTTCTGGGGTGTCTTCTATTGTAACTATTTTTATTGTTGGTCTGAGGAGTGTTGCGAGCGCGTTTAGTAGTGTTGTTTTTCCTGCTCCTGTTACTCCCATTATTAACCCTGTCATGTTGAACTCGAGTATCTTCCAGAAATATGCCGCTAATAGGCTGCTTACTGTTCCTCCAAGTACTAGGTTGATGATGCTTAGTGGTTTGTCCTTGAATTTTCTTATTGTGAATGTTGAGCCATCTCTGCTGACTTCCCTCTTGTAGGTTGCGGCGAGTCGGTGGCCTTCGGGTAGTATCGCGTCTATTATTGGAAACGCTACGCTTACGTGTTTTCCTGCTTTGTGGGCTAGTTTTACTACTAGGTCGTCCAGTTCCTCGTCGCTGTCGAAGCGTATGTTTGTAGGTATGCTCTCGTACCTAGAATGCCATACATAAATTGGTCTTCCTACGCCATCGCAGGAGATATCTTCTATTGCTGGATCCTTCATGAGGGGGGTTATAGGACCATATTCTATGGAGTCACGGTTAATATAGTACTCTATCTTTTGCCAGCTTATACCCGGGTGGATACTAGAACTGAAGCGTAGCCTGAACTTCCTAATGATCTTGGATACCTGTTTCTTGAAGTGCTCACGGGGATCCTCTCCGCTAGGTGGGGGCTCGAGCTCCCAGTAGAGGATGTCCATTACCTTCTCGTAGAGTTGTCGCTCCTCCGTAGTGAGGGGTATCTCGTCGACAAAGTAGAGCAGGGATCCGTCAACCTTTCTCTCAAGGATAAGTGCACGCGCCCATGGATCGACGAGAGGATAACTCTCCAAAATCCTATAGTCTGCACGGAGGCTAACTATTTTCTCATAGATTAACCGGTCAAAGTCTACCTTTACTTCTTTTTCCTCTTCTTCTAAAGGAGTCTCTTCTACCTTCTTTCCCTTCCAGGGAAACCTTAACTTAAACACTACCATACACCAGCCAAAGACGATATACTTATCTTCATACAGTTATGTCTGATGGCTGGACTATTCCCTTGTAGCCCCGTAATAATGCGTCTGTAGAGGTTTTTCTACTCTTCTATCATGCCCATAACATGTACTAGTATTGAAGGCTTAGAATGCAAACTCATATTATTCTGAGGAGCACTTTAATGAGACTTGGTATAGTATAGTACCTGATATATTACAATAAGACAGTTGATGGTTTTGGGATGATTAGGCTTGGTGAAGGAGATAATGAAAAAAGTAATGATCCCGGGAATACTTATAATACTAGTAGCCTTGGCCTCGCTACCCTCTATAGCCGGTCCAGTCCCCGAGGGGCTTGCCGCCTCCTCCATTTCTTCCCAGGCGTATACTTTGCCTGTAAATCTAACCCATGTCTATAATATGCTGGAATACTCTCTTCCCGCAAACACTATTCCCCAGATAATTGATGCCCAGTTTATAGGGCAAACGATTCTAGCCGTGGGTCCCTCGACCTACGCTATAATGTCGGTTAACCCTATAGACCGTAGTCTATCAATCGAAGCCTCAGGATCAATTATCGGCACTGGAAAAGGAGTATTCGTTTCTTCT
>JALWJI010000057.1 GCA_027081695.1 Acidilobaceae archaeon
GAGTTTATCCATTGTAATGCTGGACACGGTATCCACCAAGGCCTTAGAGGGACAAGAACCAGTATAAAACATGTATATGTAAAACACCGAGATATAACAATGCAAGAAAGTAGAAGAGGGCCTAGATAGATGCAAAACAATACGAGGCGCCACACGTTTTCCGAGTAACCAAGCCCTCGACCTCCAGATAACGTAGATGAGCCAAGGCTTCTCCCATGGCAAAGAACCTCTCTGCATATGGATACTCATTCCAACCAGAGTACCTGACTCTCCACTTAATACGCTTGGCTATCTCGTATCCTGTAAGGCGACCCTCCTTTCTTAGAACCTCGAGTATTTCCCCAAGCCTAGTCTTATGATGTTCTAGGAGCTCGTTTATGCGTCTAACCGGATCAGTGATGTCTTCTCTATGGCCGGGATGGATTACTTTAACGCCTAAGTTCTTGATCCTATATAGTGTATCAAGATAGTCTTTTAGCGGGTTATCTCTCCAATCATGAATCGTTACATGAGGCGTTATCCTCTCCAATACAACGTCTCCGCTGAATAGCTTAGATCCATCACTTGACAACAGCCCTATATGTCCAGGAGTATGGCCAGGTAATTCAATAACCCGGTATTTCTCCTTACCTAACGTGATCTCGTCATCTTCTCTTAGAAGGTTCCATTCAACGTCGATGAGCTCCCTATATGTATCTGCCAGCCTCACTGCTGGATGGTTCTTAAATATTGTTTCAGCTTCTTCTCTGCTCATACCATGTTCTATAAACAAGCGGACAGCACCACGAACAAAGGATTCAACACCCTTCTCTATTACCCTATAGTCACCTGCACCGATGAATAGCCTTGCATTACTCAACCTGTGTAGGAAAAGTGACATTGTACTGTGGTCGACGTGGAAATGTGTGATGTAGATGTTTCGTATCTTGCATGGATCAAGGCCTCCACGTTTCAGAACTGTGACAAAACTAGTTATACTTCTACCAGAAAGGATGCCGGAGTCGACGAGGTCCAGTGATCCATCGTCGGAACTGAAGGCGTAAACGTTTACTGCTCCTAGACTCTTTATTGGAAGCCATACAGGTACCTTGTACAATATCCACGCCCGAGTCAAACAGAGGCATGGTAATGGTCTATAACTGTTAGTAGCGTTAGCGAGGATATTCTGTGATACCGGTATCCCACTATATTATGATAAGGGAGCTTTATAAGGATCCCATGCATCGAAGATGCATAAGTCCGACTAGATGAAAAATAGGGGGAGGATTGAAACGTGATAACGGAAATAATACTACTATATGGACAAATAGTAGCGATAATGAATCCATTCACGGCACTAAACAACTATCTAACACTAACAGAGACAATGGAGAAAGAAGAAGCATTAACAGTCCTGAAACACGCCATGCTAGTAGTACTCTTCCTAGGCCTAACATTCACAGTAGCAGGCAGACTAATACTAGAATTCTACCACCTAAGCCTAGCCAGCCTACGTCTAGGAGGAGGAATACTTCTTCTATATATATCAATAGACATGCTAAGCGGACAACCAAAGACAAGGAGTGTAGAAGGAAAAGAAGTAGCTGTAGTACCATTAGCAACCCCGATGATCGTTGGACCAGGGACAATGACCCTACTAATACACTTAGGAACTACTAGCCCTCTGCCACATGTAATAGGTGCATTTCTGTTATCATTGGCTACAATGGCTGTATCGCTTAGAGCTAGCCATTTATTTAAACGAGTATTGGGAAGGAACGGAATAAAGGCAATGGCGAGATTTATGGCATTGATAATTGCCAGTGTTGCCGCTGAAATGATACATGGTGCGATAATGGAATGGTTGAACCAATAAGTTGGCTCGTGATCTATCATAGTGAAAAATAATAAAATAAAATATAGAATTTTAATAAATATTTAGAGGCTTTAAGGTTATGGTAGAGTATTTCCTAGATCTGCTGAGTTGGGACTATAGTATAGCTCTATACTAAACGTGTCAATGGTGTTAAGGGCTGTTCCCTCGGCTACCTGTAGCTCAAATACGAAATAGTAGTTGTTACCATCTAGTAGAACAATTGTGCTGCTGCAACCTGCTACTGTTAGATTTAGTGGTGATATGGCTGTATCGGCTGTGTCTAGGTCTACATAACTTGCTCCAGTAGCATTGTATAGATATAGGTTGGCTATGGTGTAGTTAGTTGAGGTTATAGGTGATTTGACACATATCTTAGCGTAATAGTTTCCGTCTCCAGCTACATTGTCTACTATGCTTAGTACGTCGAAATAATAAGTAGGTGCGTACGTTGGGTGCAGGGCAATTGTCGCTGAATAATTACCGGTGACTGTTACAGTGATACTGTTACCTCCTAGATCTGCTACTCCGGCATTTGTGCCTGGTGCAAGTGAGATAGGGGCTCCTGTGCTTGTAGAGGTAGCTTCGAAGTTGTAGACTACTAGTACTCCTGCATAGCTTACTATTGCTACAGTTAATAGTAGGGATGCTAGTAATATGATACTTCTCTTTGCTTTCATTTTTCTTCACCTGGTCATTATTACATGTAGTGGTTCTTCATTAGTAATGATTTCTGTTTGGAGTTTTTATTTTTGGAAAAAATATTTAAACCCCACTCCCCGTATCACTCTAGCTTAGCAAAACTCAAGGAGGCTACCTTTTAATTATAACATAGAGCATTAATCATAACACACAGAAACAAAGTAGAAACAAAGAGAACACTCCCATACGATATATAGCATTACATTAAATCAACATAGTAGACTTCAGTTCAAGAAAACGTCGAGATTACAAAGTATACACTGGATCTAAAATGAAAAAACACGTAACCATAATGGTGTTGTGTGGTGAAAAACAAGTATGTTGGAAAAATACCTGTTATACTACTAACGGTAGCCTTGTTTCTAAATATTATAAGCATATATGTATTCAAGAGAACTATAACTAATGGATTAATAACTGTTAGAGCATCAATACCTAACACCATACTATTCGTTTTAGGACATGAGCAAGAGTTTACGTCGGCGTATCTTATTAAACTCTTTATCGAGTCTCTAATAATAATAGATGTAGGACTATTAATTATCCTCTTCATTCAGGAATGGCTGAACACTAGTATGTTTTCAAAGTTTGTTATCGCATACATAGTGATGGATCTAACAGCCTTGCAATTCGGTGTAACATACCGGATATATTCGTTGTATCAAGATTTTGTAAGTAATTTTTCGTATATTAGACTCGGAGGGGCAGGAGCTTATCTACCCGTTGTTATTAATGGAGATAGTATAATCATATTGTTAGTTCCATTATTGCTTACAATTATAGTATATGTGTTATATGGGTATGAATGGGTTGTTCGCTCTGAGGATAAAGAAAAAGAAAAGGAGAGTGATTATGAAATTTATGTTTATGCGGTAATAATTATTGGATTATTAATATTTATACCATTTTCTCAGTTAGTATTGGAGTTTCCTAACGTGAATTATCCGGGTTACACGCTTAGGAATACCGGGGACTCGGTTATTATATCGAAGAGAATACTAGGTGCTAATTTAACAAAGCTCAATATTTGCTCAGATAGTCTTTTTGGAGTTAATTTGACCGTTTTACAGGAATATTATGTTATCAGTCCTAGTCGAGAATCTATTGAGAATGCCCAACTCTATGGTAGACCTCTTAGTATAAATGTGACTATAGCAGGCAAGCTCCTCTACAATAATTATGAAGGGATATTTATTTTCAGTACTAAGTTAAAGGTCCCTACACCGAGACCGGTATTTAACGTGTCATTTATGAATGATACTTTGATAGTAAAGATAGAGAATTATCCATGTTATGGAGTTAGATCGGTTGAGATAACAACATATCTTGACCCGGAGACTCCTCTTAACAATACGGTATACACTGATGTATGCCCCTTTTTACTATATCGGACGAATGCGTCTCTTGTTACATTGAACATAACTTATCAGTACTTAGGAAATTTCTCATCCTATAGCTTTTATGTAGAGGAGGGAATGATAAAAACCATAGAAGTACAACCGTAAGTTATCATCGATTATTGCTTTCTATAACGGTAGCCTTACATATAGGTTTCCTCGACGAGAGATTCTCACATACACGGATCCCATATGTTTAATTATTTTTATTTTTAATCTCGATATATCTACTTCTATTAAACAGGGATAGCCTAATATTTCACCTATGTTTACAACAAGTAGACCATCATGGTATCGGTAGGAGACGGAACCTCCGCTCCGTGCAAAGTATGTTTTTATCCCACAGTCGTCGCCTGGAAGGATTATGTCTAGGTGAGGATACCTTATTCCTCTACATGTAGCCGGATGATAGAATGCTTCTAGATTTACAGCGTTATCTAATGATCCTTTCAGGTGTGCAGTTAGCCTGTGTTTACCACAGTTATTCTTCATCGTACATCATCTACCGTTATTTGTACTAGGTGTTCTCCTGGTATTACTTGGTCTACGACTATACCCTATATTTGTCCTATAGTGTATAGGTTGGGGGTAGCCCGGGTTGGAAATGGTTTCTGAACAGGGAGAATACCGTGTAATGACACGGGGCTTCAGGCATGCAATAGACGCGAACCTGTCGGCGGCAGCGGCTATGATAGCTTATTCTCTCGCTAGTGGATCTAATCCCTCCCAGTTTATCCATGTTGACTGGGCTGTGTCATTTCTACTTGCGGTCTCCGGTGTTGTTGCTGGGCTACCCTCTTGGCTTATAATAGCTTCTAGTGTGCCCGGGGTAGTGATAGACCAGGCATTTGCGCAGAGCCACTTATTTATCTATATGTTAGTTGCTATGAGGATCTGGAGAGTCTTATGGAACCTTAACTGGTTCGCTAGCCAGGCGAGCAAGATAGGCAAGGAGATAACGGTATTCGCTACACAGGCTACCCTGATGGCTATAGTGATACTCTTTGGCGGTGCGATCAGCCTATACGTGGTTGAGAAGGACGCTCCTGGATCTATGATACAT
>JALWJI010000058.1 GCA_027081695.1 Acidilobaceae archaeon
TGTATACACAATTTGATCCAGGTGTGAATAAAATGGTATCAACTCAAGCAGAGCCTGTTGAAGAAATCGACACGGAGATCGAGGTAACGGAGTTCAAGGTATCCCCGGAATTCCTAGAGGCTATGCTAGTAGCAGTGGATCTATTGGAAAAGGTCTCGGCCGGCGAATTAACGCTTAGTGAGGCTCGAGCTATATTCGAGGAAAAAGTTAATCCGGTTATCACGCATATAAGAGAGACGTCTCGTCCCGTAAGAGGAAAATCAAAGAAAACGACTAAAAAGAAAACCACAAAGAAAAGTAAGACGAAGAAAGAGTCAAAAACAAAATCTAAGACCTCTAAATCAAAGAAGACCAAGTAGTCGTCCTATTTTTACAGGACTTCAGGGATTGAACGCTCTCTGGCTTGAGTCTAAGATATTGATTTATAAGGAATAACGTTTGACTGATGGAGCGTATCCCAGCTCCTTGAGAGCCTCTATGATAGTTTCTTCAGGTACTCTTCTATCGAATACTACAACTACCCTGTTCTTTCCGCCTTCTTTGATAAGTTTTAGTTTGTCTACGACTACTCTTCCAAGAATCATATCATTCATACTCTTGGACGGTACAAGATAATCCTTGAACTTCTTCCTCTGAGTCTCATAGAACACGTCAAAGTTCCTGAGGATTCTAAACGCCTCGTTCACATCATTTGGCTCTATGCCGAGTTTTTCCACTATAAGTCTAAGTAGCTTCTCTGCTTCATCTACGCTGAGCTCAACGCTCTTGTACTTCCCCATATCTATTTCGACTACTATCTCCTTAGTCATATCCATAGCACCTAATACAATATTCGTAAACTAGCAAGAATATAAACCTGCAGTAGCTGTTCAGCCCGTCATTGTATTCTCAGCGATACTGGGTTTAGCATTATAGGAGACTCTAGGGCATATTTTATAGGACAACAACCGCAATACTATAGATTGGACTAGTAAAATCCCGGGTGCAAGGATATGCTAAGAATTGTATATTCTGCAGCATCAAAGTTCAAATACGTAACACAGAGCCTAGCCAAAATCAATGATGAGGGAATATTCCATTTCGCTCCTGATCAACTGGCCGCTCAAATAATGAGCCCTGATAAAACAACTATGGCAGTACTCAAAATGCCTCCTATCTCATTCGACGAGTATATCGTCGACGAAGAATTAGCCTTAATCGTACGAACAGATGAGTTTAACAAAGTTGTTAGAAGAGCTACAAGAAACGATGATCTAATAATAGAGTACGACTATGATCAGCAAATACTTCTGTTATCCCTGAGGGATCGTAAAACAGGCCTGATAAGACAATTTACTATAACGTCTACTCCAGCAACAGACTTCAAGCTACGAGAACCAAAGATAGATTCGACTGCAAGATTCCATATGCTTTCAGACGATTTCAAGACTATTATCCAAGATAGTAAAATCGTAGGAGATACAGTTACATTTATTGCTAAGCCTGAGGAAGTAATCGTAAAATCAGAAGGCGAAGAGAAGGAATATGAATGGATAATGAAGGAGGGAGACCCGCTAATTACACTAGATGTAGACGAGGAAACAACGAGTACATATACCCGGACGAGTCTAGAAGTCACATCTAAACCAACGGGAGCCGCTGATAACGTAAAAGTAAGCTACGCAACAGATTATCCGATGCAGATCGAATATACTTTCCCTAACGGTGAAAAACTCGTAATATACATAGCGCCGTCATTCTAGACTTTCCTTTTTCTCGTAGTCCTTGAACTAGTTCTTCTACTTCTCCTGCTAGTGCTTTTGCTTGTAATTAGCTGGTCAACTCTATTTATTAAATCACTATTTGGCGTAGTCACTAGACTTCTTAGCGAAGGTATAATAGCATAGAGTTGCTTGCATGATAACCCTCTTCTAGGATACGCGACGGATAAACAGTAAGGGCATAGGTTTAACGCCTCTCCTCCATATATACATCGCGTTGTTATACCTCGACGACCACATAGATCACATCTCTCCCATGCAAGCGTAAGCGTATTCATATCTCATCCCACTAATAATTTCCCGTTAAGTCGGTTCTCTATGACGTTATACGTCCCTCCTCCCTCACCGCGGGCTACCCCAACGGGCATATTATAGTGTCGCCCGCCGCGGATGCCGCGGCTCATTGGTCGGGTCCATTTCTTTTAGTAGCACTCTTAGAGATTATTTATCCGATCCTAGTATCTTTTTGAAGCGAACAGCGTCTTCATAAGAGTAAATATTATTGAATAAAATATAGATTTTCTCGGCATCCAACTTTTCAATTATCTTTCTAAGATTAATTAAGTCATCATTCGTATAGCGATACTTATAGTTTACCTCTCTCCCTCCCAAACCGTGAAGTCTTGTATATGCTGTCTTTCTCGGAAAAATACGTGGGATCCTTCCCCTAAGATAATCTCCAATTATTACAACTCCATATTTTGTGGATAATTCTTCTAATAAGCTATTGTACTGGTCTAGCCACCAATCGCCTCTCGGCTCCCAGCCGAATAACACATTCTCTATATCGCGAGTAATTCTTGAGAAGAATGCTTTGATTCTTTCGATATTCTCATTCGTTGGCCTGAAACTTGACGGGCTCTGAAAAACTATTATTTCGGCCTTTAGGATCTCAGCAGCTTTCTTAGTCTCTTGCCACGCCCACCAGACTTCATTGGTATTCTTAAAGAATCCATAATTCTCTGGTTTTCCTGGTATTTTTCTTTTGATACGACGCCAGAGTTTAGGATTATATTGATGTGTTATAAGCATCCACGCTTTCACAGTAAAGATGAATTCCTCGGGGGCCTCCCGCCTCATCTTCTCCAAGGATTCTGGTGGAGGAGGATTATAAAACGTCTGTTGTAGTTCAACTACGTCTAGATCTCTATAGATTAGTTTTCTACTGCGGGAAAACCCACATGTCCCTACATAGATTTTCATAAGACTTATCACCGTATGACTTTACGACTATGATAATCTCCTTAGTATCCATTTGTGTCTATGCGAGTCTTGTATTTTTAGGGTTGAAGCCAACTGATCATCACTTGATATGGTCAAGATTATTATAATGAGCGGGTTATGATTATCACAAATAGGCGCGTAGAATAGAGATGATTGCAATGAGTAATGAAATAAGTGAAAATACTAATACCGGCGAGGAAACATCTGCTAAGTTAAGAGACTATCTCAGTACTATAGCCGTAATTGTACTTTTCGTAATTGCTGCCTACATGCTACTAGGAGGAGTACTACGTCTCGCAATAGTTGAAGGCATAAGTATGGAACCTTTACTCCATACCGGAGACGTAGTTTTAATCAAAAAAGAAGCTCCCGATCAAATCAACGTTGGTGACATAGTAGTATACTCTTCCGGTACTAAATACATAATACATAGAGTCATAGAGATCAAACAAATCGATGGAAAATACTGTTATGTAGTTAAAGGAGACAATAACCCAATGCCTGATCCTGGATTTCCTGAATGCCACGGAGTAGGAATACCTTACGATGCCATAGTAGGCGTTGTCCAGGAAATCGACGGATCCCCTGTAAAGATCCCCTATGTCGGTGGACTATCTCTAATGGTTAAAGGATAACTTACACAAAGCATCTCATACTTCTTTATTGGACTGTATCCTTGCGTCCCCCCGATCTTATTTGGTCCCAATTAGCGGCTACTTCTATAACCCATCTGCCGGCCTTTCCCCGAAGCCTTGCTATTGATTTTATAGCCCTGTCCTTTTCGACTCCAAGCCTTCTTGAGATTTCTGGCAATGCCCTCTCAAGCCTGAGAAGTGCTTCATAGTGATGCTCGCAGAGGTTTATACCATTCTTTGTCTTAGCTGGTTTTCCACAGAGCATACATGTTATATCTGGACGAGTTGCTCCTAAAGCAACTGAGATTTTATATCCTACATCTTCAAGCCTCTCATTAAAGTTTCTTATAAGGCTATCCATTATACTCTTTGTTTCCTCCACTACTTTTTTCCGAGTCAACAAACCTCTTCTCACAAGTTCAAGTTTTTGTTCCATATCACGTGTAAGATCAGGCTTAGATAATTCAGGAAACAGAGTTGAAATTATCTCGGCAATCGACTCTCCTAGTTCTGTTACGACTGTTTTTCCTCCCCTCGATTCAAGGTATCCCCTGGAGAATAGAACTTCAATTATTCTTGCTCTGGTAGCCTCTGTTCCAATGTTTACGCTCTCCATCCATTTTAGGAGTGCTGTTCTTGATAGATCGGGGACGTTGCGTGACCAGTTGGTCCGATACGATGCTTTTGTTACTTTAACAGTTTCTCCTGTTCTTAGGAGAGGTAATTCTTCTTCCTTTGGTCTAAGATACGGGTAATAATGATACCAGCCTTCTTCTATTACTGTGACACCTTTAGCACTATACTTCCTACCAAACTTGTCTATCAGCTCTGCTTTCGTTCTTGAGATGACTGCTCTTGGAGCAAAGGCTGCGAGAAATCTCCTAACTATTAAGTCATAGATTTTTCTGTGGTCCGCGTCAAGATACTTTGGTATAACGCCGGTAGGATGTATTGCTGGATGCGCTGGATCGTCTTTTCTTCCCTGTACAGGTTTTAGAACGGGGTTCTCTGAGAGTATCTTCTTAGCAAGGCTTCCATAATACTCGTTCTTAGATAAGCGGAGAATTATGTTCCTATAGTTAATTGTAGGCGGTAGCTTCTGGCTATTGGTCCTCGGATAGCTTATTAGGGCTTCTAGATAGAGGTCTTCTGCTAATTTCTGTGTTTTCATGGGGCTAAACTTGTATAATCTAGCTGCTTCTTTCTGGAGATCCCCTAGGTTAAATGCTGGTGGAGGCGGTACTGGTATTTTGTTGCTTTCAACGTTTGAGACGTTTAGAATGGGATTTTTCCTGAAGTAACTTACTATACTTGAGGCT
>JALWJI010000059.1 GCA_027081695.1 Acidilobaceae archaeon
TTCGAGTAGTGTAATTGCTGGGCTGTAGGGGCCTGGCCGTGGTGACTCGACCAGTATTTTTGTTATTGCTACTATTAGGCCTGTTGCTAGTATTGAGAGGGCTAGTTTCTTGTATATTTCGTGTCTTTTTGCCTTGATGATGTATAGGGCTAGTGTTATCGATGTTATTACACGTATGTCTGCGGTATAGGATATGGCTTGCAGGATTATTCTGGCTATTTCTGGTAGGGTTGTTTCTATTGTGAGTTTGCGTGATAAGTATCCTGCTATTATCAGGATTATTCCTATTAGTAGTTCTTTTGTCTTGTACCTCGTCCCGGGTACACCACTAGCTAGTGGTTGAATCCTACCAGTATAAATCCATAAATCCCACACTTATTCTGCTAAAATTGGTTTCCAGGAAAGATATAGGAAAGCAAGAGACATTATCAAGGCGAGCTCTTCCAGGTTCGGAGAAGACTATGTCGACAATATGTCTTTCAACTCGCGTACAAGCCGATAAATATCATCTAGGGTATTGTAGAGATATACGCTTGCACGAACCGAGCCGTGTTCTAGGCCTAGAGAGTGGTGGAGTGGGCCGGCACAGTGCATGCCTGTTCTAACAGCTACTCCTCTCAACCCCAGCTCCATTCCTATAGTGTCTGGATGAATAGATTCTGCTATGAATGATACTAGCCCTCTCCTCTCACCTGGCTCGGGCCCAATTATATTGACCCCCGGTACCTTTGCGAGCTCTTCGTATAGTACTTGTATAAGTTTCTCCTCGTACTCTGCGATATTCATCATACCGACATCCTTGAGGAGTTTTACCGCCGCTTCCAATCCCGCCGCTTCAATTATGGGCGGTGTACCGTGCTCGAATCTCCATGGGGGCTCGAGCCACTCTATTTCTAGGGAGTCTCCTTGTGGCTTTACGTCTACTACTGCTCCTCCCCCGCCATATGCTGGTTCCAGGCTGTGTGCTAGGTCTCTCTGTATCCATAGTACGCCTATGCCTGTGGGGCCCAGCATTTTGTGTCCGCTGAATGCGAGCATGCATGAGTTGAGGGAGGAGACATCTATGGGCAGGTGTGGTACGCTCTGGGCTCCGTCTACTATTAGGCATGCTCCGTGTTTCTGGGCCTGGCGTGATATATATGGGATGGGGGCCTCGTATCCTGTTACATTCGATACGTGTCCAGCCACGATAATGGCGTTGTCTGTCTCTGGGAGTATTTCTTCTAGTCTTGTCCACTGGGGTCTTCCCTTCTGGTCTAAGTCTAGTAGGATTATCTTGGCTCTCTTCCTGACGCCTGCCCAATAGAATGGGAGTACTGCGCTGTGGTGTAGGTCTTTTGGCAGGATTAGATGTGTTTTCTCGTTTATCATGTTATTGTGTTCTAGTAATCTTGCAGCTAGTTGTAGAGCGCTTGTTGTGCCAGCGGTGAATACTATTTCTTCTGGTTTCGCTGATATGAAGTCTGCTACTGTTTCGTGGGCTCGTTCATAGTCTTCTGTGGCCTTGGACGCTAGGGGGTATACTCCTCTGTGCACGTTGGCGTATTGGTATTTCATCTTTGTGGTCATTGCTTCTATTACTTGTATGGGTTTTAGTGTTGATGCTGCGTTGTCTAGGAAGGCTATGTTTTGTTTTTGTAGTGTTGGGAACCAGGATCTTATGGTTTCTATGTCTAGGGTCATGTAGGGATCACTCTCCGGTTACTGTACTATTGTATTCTAGGTTTTGCGGGCCTTTATCTTGTATGTAAGTCCGTCGTAGTCTTTTTCTAGTATTTCGAAGCCTTGTGCTTCTAGTAGTTTTATGAGTTTCTGGTAGGGATAGTATAGGTCTTCTCCTGTGACTACTAGTGTGTCTCCTGGATCCATTGCTAGGAGTGTGACCATTAGTTTGGCCGTGGGTTTGTCCTTACATGATTTCGCGGCTTCCAGTGTGAGCTCTACTTCGTATGTCAGCATCATCTCCCCTGTATCTTTTTCTACTGGTGAAAAATTATCAAATACTATGATGTTTTATTCTAATTAGGATTTTTTAATCCACTTATAATAGAAAACATATACAATATCATCAATCACGATATTTAATGACAATCCACGAATACGCAGAAGATAATAATGTAGAACCATCATCACCCAACAACACCATTAACGGCAAACTCAGCAACCCCATTAAACCAGTAACAATCACAGCAACCTTCACAACACCAGCAATGAAGAATCCACCACCCAGACCCTCCAAATACCGCTGGGAAACTCTAAATAGAAACGCGAGCTGGGAGACACCACCATAAATAACAGCATCTGCCACCCCAATCGCTGCCCAAAGCGATCCTACCGCGATGCTTGCATCCGACTTACTCATAGCAACAGTATCATTAATCCCATCACCGATAAACACAACCCTCCTACCCACAGCCCTAAGCTTGTCGATGAGACGGGCCTTATCCTCAGGCCTCATATCCCAATAATACTCGTCTATACCAAGGATTCTAGCAATCCTCTCAACGTTCTCGCGCTTATCCCCACTAGCCAATATAACGTTTTTACCAAGACTCTTTAGATACCTTACAAGATCCTTTGCTCCATCATAGAGTTCTTCTTCAAAACAGAATACTGCCTCACCACCCCGATAGACTATCCGTATTCCCTTCTCCATGCAAACCTCAACGTGCTCAGTATATAGTTCTTCTCCATTTATACGTGCAGCCATGCCCTTACCCACAATCTCAAAGACCTGACCCTGAGTAATCCTCTCATAACTCAATCCCCGATACTTTTGATCAAGCGCACGTACAACAGCTTGTGCCACAGGATGCGTACTCTGGCTCAACACATAATGGACTATACCTGCGAACTCTTGCTCTCCAAGACCCGCTGGAGGCTTTATAGATCGGAGTACTGCTTTTAACCTTGTAAGCGTACCGGTCTTATCGAGCACGACAGTATCACTCTCTTTGAGTGCTTCGAGGATAATGGGGTCCAATACGAGTATTCCTCGAGAGGCTAGTCTCCTCACCGCTAGTGCCGTAGATAAGCCTGACGTCACGATGAATGCAGATGGACAGCCCGCAAGTAGGACTGCAAGGGCTCTAATTGGATCGACCATGACTGCTAGAACTGCATAGGTTGCGAGGACTAATGCTATCAGGTATGGGGATACTCTCTCTAGTAGTCGCTGTGTTTTGCTCTTGTTCTCGAGGGATTCCTCTGCTAGATCCACTAATTTCCTTATGTATGAGTCCTTGTGGTTCCTGATGACCTCGATTTTGAGTGGTCCTCTTACTACTATGCTTCCACTGTATACCGGTGCGCCTGGCTGGATCTCCTCTGGATACGGTTCTCCTGTGATGAGTGACTTGTCTATGGTAGCGGCTGAGAGGGCTATTCCGTCTACTGGAACCATTTGGCCTACTGCTATTACTACCTTGTCTCCTTTCCTTATCTTGTCGAGTGGTATTCTCGTGTGGGATCCGTTTTCTTCTCTTATTAGATGTGATGGAAGCTTCTTTACTAGGCCTTCTAGGGATTTCTTTGCTTTGTGTACAGCCTGGTGTTCTATTGTTTCTGCTATTCCGTATAGTATTAGTACTATGTGGCCTTCGGTGATGTAGCCGTAGTGGTAGGTTATGAGTGCTACGGTGCCCATGAGTAGCTCTATGCTTAGTTGTTTTTCGTGTAGTAGTTCTTTTAGTGAGATTAGCAGGAGTGCTATAGATTCTGCTAAGAGTATGTAGTTTGCTACTTGTGTTGTTTTTTCTGTTTGGATTGTTGCTAGTATTATCCCTATTGTTGATGCTATTGCTAGGTATATGTAGTGGTTTTCTTCTTGGTGCATTTCTTGTCTCGCCCGTGTATCTTATTAGTCTGATCTTATTAATAACATTATATCTAGATAACGAAGATTTATTAACCTACATATATTATATTATTAACAGGTGACCACACAATGGCAATAATAACAATAAGCATGCCAGACGAAGTACTAGTCGCACTAGACAAACTAGTCACAGAACTCGGATACCCCAGTAGAAGCGAGTTCATAAGAGATGCAGTCATGGAAAAACTCGGAGACCAAACTAAACAATACAAGTACAGGATAATAATCGCAGTCAGCAACCATAAGAGATACCCACGGGTAGACGAGAAAATAATGGCCTCCTCCTATAGAATAGCCCAATCACTAAGAGCACTATACCACCAAGACTTAGGAGACGGAAGATGCCTCACCATAATAGTAGTCGACGAAGGAACAAGCGCCAGCTTACTATCATCAAAGATACGAGCAATCAAAGGAGTAGAACAAGTCAAAACATATAGAATATAGTGGCGTTGCGAAACAAGGAATACTCACAAATTGTGGATAATCCTATATCAAGCCCAGTTACAAGCATAGAATACTATATGGTGCAACAAGATGGGTACAGGACTAGCCATACTACTAGGAATAATCATACTCCCCCCACTAGCATTCTTCCTCAACGTAATAGGGCTACTCATAGGAGGATTCGTAGTAGGAGTAGTAGCAGGTAAGGGACCAGGAAACGGCGCAAAAGCAGCCTTCCTTGCAGGGCTAATAACCGGTCTACTAATGGCAGTCGCAGTAATGCTATTGGGTCCCTTGTTCGGTCCCCACGCAGCTATCCTAGGATTATTTGCCGGGTGGCTCTCCATCTTCGCAGGCATAGTAATGGGGGCAATCGCTGCGGTCGGAGGAGCCCTAGGAGGACTAATCGCCGGGAAATAACCAGAGAAGAATAAGCCCCGTACATACCCATACTCTACAATAATAATCTGTCCAACCTAATACAAAACTACCCGGTGTAACAAGCAGTGAACAAGTGTATAGATACAATAGAAAACCATGTAAGTATAAGAAAATACAGGCCCGACCCAATACCGGAAGAACACCTCCAACTAATAATGCGCGCC
>JALWJI010000060.1 GCA_027081695.1 Acidilobaceae archaeon
GGAGGTATAAGCACACTGGACATCATAGAGCAAAATAACCTCCTAGAATCAACGGGCTATGGACTAAAAGTCCTACGTCTACAGAAGACCCCAGATATCATAGCGGCTCTAGCAAACAACGAGACAGACCTGGTAGTCGTCCCGGCAGAGATGGCGGCTAAACTAATAGAGCAGGGAGGAGACTACTATATTGTCGCGGTGGACATGCTCCAGAACCAGGCGATCCTAGTAGTAGACAATAACATAACTAGTCCAGCCGATCTAACAGGCAAGCTTGTAGGAGCAGTAGTCGCGAGCGGAACCTACAAGGTCTTCAAAGCATACATGCAGACAGTCTATAACCTCACAGTAGTAGAATCCGATCAGCCCCAGCCAGGCGTGATTAGCGTCGTCAACGTACCTCCAGGAAGCATAATCGACGCATTGCTCAACAAGCAGGTAGACGCTGTAGTAATATGGGAGCCACTCGTAAGCATAGGTGTGACTAAGGGAGCAAAGATACTGATGTCATTCAGCGAGCTCTGGCACGAGGCAGGTCTAGAAGGACAACCGGTCATGCTTGTGTGGCTGGCAAGAGGAGACTTTGTAGAAAACCATCCCGACGCACTAGAGGCGTTCCTTGAGGCTAGGAGCCAGGCAGCCGAAACCTGGATAAACAACATGCAGGAGACCAAGCAAATAATCGTCAGCCTATATAACCTAGACGATGCAACATTCAACACGATGTATAACAGGACAGTAATAGTAGCCGACAAGTATCTCAGCGATGAACTAATCGACTCCATACGTACTGAATGGTGGCTTGCATGGAAAGGAGGATACCTAGAACAAGACCCAGCAAACATACCAGACACAGTCTTCTACAAGGGCTAGGCTGGATATACCTCATAACGCTAATTTTTATTGGCTGGCACCTCCTCTCAAAAGCCTACCCCATACTCATACCATCTCCAACCAGCACATATGAGGCGATAACACAGATAGGAACCGACAAGATACTCCGAGCAGTAACTACAACTCTAACAAACAGCCTGCTCGGATACCTCCTCGGGCTAATAGGCTCAGTAGCACTCGTAATCGGAGCATACCTCAACAAACACATAGAAGCCCTAGTCAACGCAACCAATACATTCGCACAAAGCGTATCAGTACTCGTATGGGCAATAATATTCATTATGATATTCGGGGTAACCAGCAGAAAGCCACCAATACTAGTAGTAGCAGCGGCGACATTCCCAATACTCCTCTCAAGCCTAATAGGAGCAGTAAGAAGCCTAGACGAGAAATTCAGCCTCCTAGCGAAAATGCTTGGGGCGTCTAAGCTACAAGAACTATTCTACTTCATACTACCTGGAACGGTCTCTTATCTAGCCGCGGCCAGCAGGGCCGCCATAGGGATAGCGCTGAGAATAAGCGTTGTCGCCGAGGCATTTGGTGCTAGTGGAGGAGTAGGATACTGGCTTGTCTACAGCTATGATATAGGCTTCAAGGAAGGCGTATTCGCCTGGGCCTCAATACTCATTATCCTCATGATCGCTGTAGACATGCTCATACTGAGACCAATAGAGAGGTGGACGATGAAGTGGAGACTATAATCAGGGTCCGGGATCTCGTTAAAAGATATGGAGAAGATCTAGTCTTAGACCATATAACTCTAGACATTCGAAAGGGAGAGTCAATAGGCATAGTAGGGCCTAATGGAGCCGGCAAATCCACATTTCTAAGGGTCTTAGCAGGGATAGAGCCATACGACTCTGGGACTGTGGAGGTAGACGGGAGTATAGGATTTGTGCCTCAGGAAACTGTCCTATTACCATGGCGAACACTTAGAGGCAACATTCTGTTAGCGGCAAAGATACGCGGTATAGAAAGACACGTTGCGGAGAAGATCCTAGAGGAGAATGCAGAGATACTCGCGATATCAGGGTACCTGGACATGTATCCATCACAGGTAAGCGGGGGGACAGCTCGTAAAGCCCAGATACTCATGGCATTGGTCTTGAACCCAGATATTCTCTTGCTAGACGAGCCATTTACAGGCCTCGATATGGAGACAATCGAGAGCTTCCAGGCACAGATAAAGGAGTTAAAAGAGGTCCATAACTTGACCATTATAACAGTATCACATATGATGGATGAGCTAATGGAGATATCCGATCGACTAATAATGTTCACTCATAAGCCTGCTAGAATAAGGAGGATTCTCCAGGTGAAGTGATTCTCATATACAATACAGGCCACTTAAATAGGATTTCTTGAAACAAGTCATAGCGGGCACACATGAATGGGAATGGACTCAAGCTCCTAAGCGGAGCCCGATGGGCATATATCTACTTCACCGATCTCATGGGTTATCCTCGCAGAGTCCTCGTCAAATCAGATATGTTAGACGAAAAAGCATTCAGCGAAGGACTAGGCAAACTCGACGGTAGTAGCGTTAAAGGATTTGCATCAATCGACGAAAGTGATCTTGTACTCAAACCGGATCCTAAAACTCTAGAAGTATATCCATGGATGGAGAAGACAATAAGAGTAATCGCGGACGTCTATAAGCCGGGAGGAAGGGAGCCATACCCACGGGATCCTAGATATGCTGCTAAGGCCACGAGGAGTCTTCTAGCCGATCTAGGCTATAACATAGTGATGGCGGCCGAGCTCGAGTTCTTTATATTCGACGAGGTAAAAGTAAGCGTAGGGCCTTGGAGCCAGATGCTGGAGATATCCAGTATAGAAGCTCCCTGGTCAGGTGAAGCCTCATACATGAACCTCCTCAAAGACGGCTACTATACTGTTCCACCACGAGACGTAACGGAGCCAATTAAGTTAGAGATAGCCGAGGTGCTCGAGGACTACTATGGGATAAAAGTAGAAGTGTTACACCATGAGGTTGCCGCCGCGAGCCAACACGAGATAAACTTCGAGCCAGGAGACCCACTAGAAACAGCTGATAGAATTCAGCTAATCAAGGAAACTGTGAAGACTGTGGCCGCTGAAAACGGATATATGGCAACTTTTATGCCAAAACCACTATATGGAGACAACGGTAACGGGATGCATGTACATGTAAGCCTGTGGAACGGCGAGAGGAACCTCTTCTACGATGAATCAGACGAATACGCAGGTATAAGCCAGCTAACGAGATACTTCATAGGAGGCCTAATTGAGCATGGAAGAGCCCTCTCAGCAATCGTGAGCCCGACTGTCAACAGCTACAAGAGACTTGTTCCAGGCTACGAGGCACCCATATATCTAGCTT
Organism: Acidilobaceae archaeon; assembly: GCA_027081695.1. Classification (GTDB taxonomy): domain Archaea; phylum Thermoproteota; class Thermoprotei_A; order Sulfolobales; family Acidilobaceae; genus S143-63. Next base: position 3,257 of record JALWJI010000060.1, read on the forward strand.
GGAGTAAAGCGAACAGGAGCGCCGCGATTAGAATCCCGGGCTATGGTAAGGGAATGAAGCATGCAAGGATAGAGTATAGGAGCCCTGATCCCTCGGCGAACCCATACCTAGCAATGTCTGCTATAGTACTAGCTGGTCTCGACGGGATAATCAAGAAAATAGATCCAGGGGACCCCGTCGACAAGAACATCTACAAGCTGTCACCACAGGAAAGGAGAGAGCTGGGTATAAAGCAGTTGCCGAGGAGTCTTGACGAGGCACTCGACTGCCTAGAATCAGACATGGAGTGGCTTCTTAGAGCCTGGCCAAAGGAACTCCTGAATGCGTATATTGATTTGAAACGGGCAGAGGCGAGGAGAGTAACTTCCTATGTTAGTCCAGCTGAAATAATGGAGTATTTCAGCATCTAGCGGTATTACCCAATTTCTTATATACCAATATTTACGCATCCAATAAACTCTACGATATAGAAACCATTTCTACGAAGAAGAACGGGTGAACACGATGAAACAAGTCACAATTATAGGAGGAGGAATAGCCGGAATAGGAGCCGCACGAGCACTACTAGACAAAACAAATAACGTCAAAGTCACAATAATAACCAAAGACACATTCTACCTAGCAGGCCCAAGCAGACCACTCCTATTGACAGGAGAACAAAAATATGAGAGAATAATCAGAGGATACGAGCTACTAAGAGAAAAATATAGGGATCGGCTAGAGATCCGCTTCGGCCTAGTCGACAAGATCGACCCCGCAGAAAGAAAAGTAAGCTACAAGGAGACACCCACCAAGCCAGAAAAAGGAGAGATAGGATACGACTACCTAATAATCGCCCCAGGCGTAGTATACGACGGCTCAAACATAGAAGGCTACAATGAACACTGGCACAAAATAGCTAACGTATATGATCCAGGTAGAATTGACACACTAAGACACAGGATATGGAGCGTCAAAGAAGGAAACGTAATAGTATATGCCCCGCCAATGCCCTATAGATGTGCCCCCGCTCCCAGCGAGACAACAATGCTTCTCCACACAGTGCTAAAACACCGCGGAGCAAGAAACAAAGTAAACGTAATACACGTAGACGCAAATGATAAACCACAGCCCCCAGTAATAGCAGACATAGTCAAGACAATATTCGAGGAGAACGGAATAGAACTAATAACCAGCAGACAGATCACAGAGATCGGAGAAGACTACGTAGTCCTCGACAACGGTGAAAAACTCAGCTACACAGTTCTCAGCCTACTAGAGCCGAATAGGGCACCAAGCTTCATAAAAGAAGCCGGACTAGGAGACAAATGGGTAGAAGTAAGAAGCCCACAAAACCTCAAGACAATAAAATACGATGACATACTATCAGCAGGAGACGCCGCCAAGCTACCCTTCCCCAAGAACCAAGAAATAGCATACGAGTCAAGCCTATACGCCGCAAACAACATACTAGAAGACCTAGGAGAAGGAGAACCCTACAGAGTCCAATACGCGTTCCTCGGATGGGCCTACCTAGGAAACCTAGAAGGAAGACTAGAAACGCTAAGCCTAAAATTCGGCCTAAACTTCACGACAAAACCACCAAAACCGACAAAAGACCCAGAACCAAGACAAGAATACACCAAAGCAAAAGATCAATGGGAACAAGCA
>JALWJI010000061.1 GCA_027081695.1 Acidilobaceae archaeon
AGTATAAGGTGATACATGTAGAGATCATAAACAGTGCATTTCTCGGGTATTCCTCCAAGTTTTCTCTGTTCCTCGGCTGTTGCTCTGCCTCCAGTTAATGCAGCCATTAGTTTCCTCCGCGCAGTCTTCGGCGGATCTGTTAGGAATATCGTTGAGTCTGGCCTACTACTGCTCATCTTTGCTCCGTCGAGGCCCCTGATTAGCTTGTGGTATGTTGACGCGGGCCTCGTTAGCTCTATTATTCCTTTGAGCCTATCAGTTAGGTCTCTTGTAAGCCTTAGATGAGGATCTTGATCCGCGCCTACTGGTACTATCACATAATCGTATCCGCCGTATTCTTCTAGCTCTACGTGGAGTATGTCGGCGGCCTGGGTGAGAGACGATACTATCTTTGCAGGTGTTAGATCTCCGTATATCGCGGTCATCTCTGCTGCAGTGACTTTTCCAGAGAATAATTGTATGAGCCTATAATATGGGGTGCCTCTATTCGTCTGGAAGTAGAATTCTGTTTTCTCGGGATGTAGTCCGAGAGCAATCAAATTCGCCACGTACTCCTCTATGCCTACTTTTATCGCTTTTTCTCTTGGTATTCTTCTTACTGCAAAAGCTTCTGCATCCGCTAGAGCTACGAATACTTTGAATCCTAGGTTTTGGTAATATATTAGTTGATCCGCGGTTAGCTTGTGGCCGAAATGGAATCTGCCCGATGGCATGAAGCCTGTTAAAACGGCTATCCTCTTACCCTTCTTGAACTCGTTCATTACTATGTCCAGATCTCTGTGGCCAAAGATTATTCCCCTTCTCATGTATAGGTGGAGGGGTATTCCCTGCTCGACTAGTAGTGGTCTTAGCTGGGAGAATGGCTTAATCCCGAATGTTGCTAGTAGCCTGTTATAGTCCTTAATCTCTATTGCTCCCCATGGATCAATCATGTCTTTGTTTGTCAAGGAGCCAGCACCCAGTCTGGAGGATATTGTAACGGGAAATTATGAGTTCCGGTCGATTAGAAAACTTGGAGCCCTACCCCCTTGTTGTCTTAAGCATGTATTTCCTTGAACCACCTTCATCTTTGTACTCTATTATTCCCCTATCTATTAGTTTTCGAAGCCTCCTATAGAGAGGAGTCTTAGGTATACCTGTTAGATCCATTAGTTCAGATGCGGTTTTCGGCCCTGTCTTTAGCGCATCTATTATAAGACGATCTCTCTCATCTAGTGCTTCACTCACTACTGATATACTTGGAGATCCGGAGTCGCCTGGGCCTATTCCTTGCTTTGTGATGGGGCCTCCTCCACCCTTCCGCTTCTTAGTAAACCAGTATCCCCCGGCTAATACTAGAGCCACGAGTAGTGCTATGGCAAGATATGCTGGGTTTATTCCTTGTGATGGGCTAGCAGGTGTGGATGTCGTTGTTGTCTCGGGAGGAGTCGTAGTCAGGCCTGGCACTACGTAGTAGTCGACTGATACGTTTCCGGGAGGGAACTTCAATCCTGCTGTCCCGTTTACAAGTACTGGTGTCGGATTGCTAGGAGTGATCCTCAGAGGGACTATCTCAGCTGCCATTATCAATATAGTCTCGCACTGTGATGAGTATTCGAGCGTCCAGTAGAGGTTCTGTTTTGAGGTTAGAGAAGTTGTCACGTAGTACACCTGTATCCTGGTATCATTGAATATCGTTACTGATAAAGTAGTATTATCCACAATCCTAAATGGGAGTAATTCACCTGTGTCTAGTCCTTTAACTTCTACGAATATAGGAGTTGATAATAGCGTAATGTTTATCGTGGCAGGTAGCTCCAAGCCCTCAATGTCTAATTGTTGAGTTACTTCAACGCTCCCATCAACGTTTAATTTTACCACTATTTCTCCACAATATTGTGTCTGTTGTCCCAGCACGATAGTAGTATTTAATCCTAATATCAGAATTGATATTATAGTTATAGCTACAAGTATTCTCCCACTTTTCGATATAGTTACATCATTGTTCATCATCTATCACCCTTTTCCGCGCTCATACGAGAGATTATCTTGCTTTCTACTCGTCTCCTTTGTCATGTCGTGTAATACGCATACTATATTCATTCTCACCACTCCCACATATAGAACTATAAGATAAGGTTAATCCATGCATGACTTGTAAGAAACAATTTTACCGTTAACATCTATTAAGAGATCTTCCAGATGAGGGAAAAAGTTAGGGTTGATGAGAATTAATCCAGTCTAGTATCTCGTTGATTTTCTGGATCACATAGTCTGGTGCTTGACCCTCAATCCTTTGCTTGAGCATTAATAATTCTCCTTTTTCTGCCATTAGGAGTCCCTTATACATCATTTTACTCATGTGTCCGTTTTGATATTTCTCATAGGCGTTTTGTAGTTTCTCCATTTTGTGTTGTAGTTCATTATATAGGTTTGTCCAGGTCTCATCTGTGTGCCCCACTCTGCTGTGCCTGAATTCTATCATTACCTTGTGCTCGTGCATTATCATTATTCTCAGTTCTGGAGGTACTAGGTTCATTTCCTCTAGTTGGGCAATGGTAGCGTTCAGCACTAGATATGATTGTGTTAGATTGTCTATGGTGGCGTTTACATCTCCTATAAGGCTTGCATTATACGCCTGGTATAGATAGCTTGTTGACTGATTTAGCGCTGCCTGTATCATGTATAGGGCCTCCAGTATTGTTTGATTTGTAGCGTTCAGATCTATGACGCTGAGTATTCTTTCAATCTTGTATTCTAGTCTTTCACTCCTGTTGATCGTTGATTCTATTAGTAGGGAAATGTTCTCGTCAACGGTTCCTGTATCGTTCACTGCCACTATAGTTGCATTAATCGTTGAGGCAATACCATTTAATTGTCCAATTAGGCCTTCAATGGCTGTGTTCATTCCGTATTTTGCCTCTAATTTGACCATGTGTTCATTCATGTAGACGTGTACTTCTGTTCTCATCATATTATCTACGACCATTACTTTATGCATAGCAATTGTGATATTTCCTTCTTGAAGAGCTATCTGCGCCTGACTTATTATTTGCTGCATTGCTCTGATCTTCTGCCACTCCTCTCCTGTTAGGACTCCTGTCTCATTCATCTTTTCAAGCATTATCTGGAGTTTTTGTACTAGCTTTTCCCTATATTCGATCGCTAGCTCTACCTGTTTCTTTTCTATAGTCGTCTTATAGTCGACTGGCAGGTTCTCATATATGTACATGGCTACAGGTGCGTATACCTGTGCTGCTTCTATAGCTAGATTAACAGCTGCCTCTGGATCGGTTCCAGCTAATTCTTTAGCTTGTTCTAGTAGCATAGTACTGTTCTCTATGTTTGCTTGGTATTCTTCTGGTATTGTTACGTTGAATTCGGCAGCCAGGCTGAGCGTCTTATTTATATATGTTTCTATCTTTAGTATAAACAGTAGGGCCGCCTGGGATGACTGATCCAATGATACGTCTTCCTCAGTGGCCGCATTGGCAAGATAGCCTACTGTACCCAGCATGGCTGGCGCGACTAGGGCCAGGACCAGGAGGCCCGCCACGATCTTAATCGCCGTCACGTTCATTTCAGCTCACCTTTTCCATTTGAGGGCCTGTGTTTGCCCTCCATCCTCGTATAATGGTTCTTATACTAGATAAGGTACCATTACCTAGATATCTGCGGGAAATTTCCCGGTCTTTGCGGGAAACTCTCGTCTTATGCCTGGAACCCCGGGTTTCTGCATTAATGTATTTTAGGGGGGTTGCCGGGTTCCGATATTGCATAGAAGTAAGGATTAGCTACAAGGCACTCTGGAATGGAGGCCTTGCATAGGGTGTACAGTGATGTTGAAGGACCGATTCATAATAGAATTCTATGTGTCTGGAGGGGAGTTGGAGGGCTCCCGTGTTAGAGTGTGTGGCTGGCTACACAACGTGCGAGACGTTGGTAGGATAAAGTTCCTTGTATTAAGAGATCGTACCGGGATAATCCAGGCAGTTTTCAAGCGCGGATGCTGTGAGGAAGAAGAGTTTAGACGTATAGGAAAGCTTAGGCTCGAATCAGTGGTATGTGTTGAGGGAACCTTAGTCAGGGGAAAGGCAAAACAGGGATTCGAGATACAGGGAGAGGCTGTCAAATTACTGAGCGAGCCAGTTGAACCTTTACCACTGGAGCCGGATACTAGCCTGGAGGCTGGGCTAGCTACAAGACTAAACTATAGGTGGTTGGATTCCAGGAATCCTAAGGTCAGCATGATCTTCCAGCTAGAGGCACACATCGCAAGGATCTTCAGAGAGTATTTTAGAAGTGAGGGATTCGTAGAAATATTCACCTCCAAGATCGTCGCCGCCGGAACAGAGAGCGGTGCAGAGGTATTCCCGGTCATCTACTTTGGCAGAGAAGCATTCCTTGCACAGAGCCCACAATTCTACAAGCAGATGGCCGTCATAGGAGGCTTTGAAAGAGTATTCGAGATAGGTCCCGTGTTTAGGGCCGAGCCTCATCACACTAGCAGACACCTCACAGAGTACCATAGCCTAGATATAGAGATGGGCTTCATCGAGGGACCAGAAGACGTTATGAAGAAAGTCGAAGGCTTCTTTAGAAAGATCGCGGAGGAGGCAAGAACCAACGATGAAATAAAGCGTATCTTGGAGGAGTTCGGCATCGAAGAGATAAGAGTGCCGAGAGAAATACCAAGGATATCAATAAGAGACGCATATAGGATCCTGGAAGAAGAATATGGAAAGAAGCTACCATATGGCGAAGACCTAGACAGCGAGGCAGAACGCCTTCTCGGCAGATACGTCGATGAAAAAATGGATAGTGACTTTGTATTCGTAACCGAGTATCCTTGGGGAGCAAGACCGTTCTATACGATGAGGCTGGAGAACGAACCGGAGTGGACTACTGG
>JALWJI010000062.1 GCA_027081695.1 Acidilobaceae archaeon
GGTTCATAGCGTAGGCACTGCTATGGGATACCTTATTGCCTTATTGTCTCAAACAGGGTTATGGGTTCTGATGCTGATGTCATTGCTCTATGTCTCTTTTGGAGTCTCAAAGAGGCTTGATATGTCCACTGGGACATATAGGTTTGTTGTCGATAGAGGCTATCTGTACGTCTCGATAATGTTTTTAGTCTTGTCGAGTCTGACAACTGTGTTTTTGGCTTCATTGTCGACGGGATTGGCATGGTTTACAGGTAATTTCTTTTTGGTTGCGGGATACATTGTGTTGTTGAGGGGACTCCAGATAGTGTTTGGCCGGGGCTTCTATGGCTTATCCTGGGCGGTTATCGTACTTGCGATTGTTTTCGCTTCGCATATTCTAGGCCTACTGGCAACGGTGTATGTATACAGGTATACGGGTATTCCTTTGTCGACTTCTTTGTGGACTGATCTATATATGGGAGAGCTAATAGGGAGGGGTCTAGGTATTGGCTGGTCGTTGCCGGGCACTCTCCTAATAATGCTTGCAAGCAGTGTTCTTGGAAAATAATAGTTCTATGGAATGTATCGTCGTGTTTGGTCTCGAGACTATGTATTTCTAGCTCGTTATTTTCTTGTGTCCTTTCTTGAGATACTCTTGCTTTGCATCCTTGGTTGTATAGTGTATATGTATCGGGTGGTGGCGTGGGAGTTTGAGCTCTGTTTCTATTAGTCTCTGGAGTACTTCTCTCCTGTGCCTGGGGAGTTCTTTATCGGTGGCCACGAGTATGTCTATATCGTTGGCTTTCCAGTATTCTCCACGTGCATGACTTCCTATAAGATAAACTTCGGCGTCTTTAGCCAGTGACTTTATAATTTTAGCTATTCTCGGGAGTAGCCGGTCATATTCGTGTAGTAGTTTTTCACGTTCTTCTAGGCGTGGATCTATGTATCGTGGTAGTCTCCTGCCAGTTATGCGTCTGTACACGTACTCGAGGGCAAAACTTCCTATCAGGAGGACTGCGAAGACGATTAGCTGGTCGGGCGCCGTCTGGAGCATGCGTAATATCAGGATGGTCAGTGCTGCGACTGCGAGGATGGTTCCAGTAAGGGTGATTGTAGGGTTTGCACCGGTCTGTCTCCTTAGCCGGTAAGCGGCGAGGTTAACCATCGAGAATATGATCATGAATCCTCCGCTTCCCGCGGCACTTATGGCTTCTAGGCTAGCACCGAGTGCTAGGGCTAGGCTCAGGATGCTTATAATTATGAGTCCTTCGTAGGCATTTCTCCATACTTTTTTTCCTAGAACCCGTGGTGCTTGACCGTATTTGGCAACCATGTATGACATTCTGGCTGTTCCGTATAGTGTAGCGTTTATTGCTGAGCCTGTGCTTGCAAGTGCTGCTGCTACTACCAGTGCAAAGCCCGCCATTCCGAGGACTGGTTTTACTAGGATGGCTAGTGCATAGTCTCTGGCCTGCTGTACTTCTTGGGGGCTTAGGCCTCCTGCAGCCACTATTGCAATCAGGATATATACTAGGATAACTACGATTACGCTAGAGTATAGTGCTCGTCTCAGTACACTTGTGTTTTCTACGTCCATTGCAGCGTTTGCTACTAGTTCGAATCCTTCGTAGGCTAGGAATATGATCATTCCTCCCGCGATTATGCTTGTGACCGGTGGGTAATGGGATGGGCTGAGCCTCTGCCAGTCGACAAGGCCTAGTGCTACCATGGATACGAATAACAATACTCCTAGTTTGAATGATACGAGTGCTAGTTCTACTCTTCCACTTGTCTTGGCTCCAAGCATGTTCACGATGGTTAGAGAGGACACCACGAATATTGCCAGTACAATGTATGCCAGATGATAATAGCTTTGTACTAGGCTGGCGCCATAGCTGGCGAATGCATGCGCGTATAAGGCTATCATTACTATGTAGCTGGCGAGAAGCATTATGTTTAGGCCTCCGCTTAACAGGCCATCGCCATATGCTTGGACAAGGAATTCTATTGTTCCTCCTTCACTTGGATACCTACTGCTTAGCTTGGCATAGCTATAAGATGATAATAGTGCTATTAGTCCTGCAAGTGCAAACGCTATTGGAGCGGCTCCGTCGGATAATTGGAGGCTTAAACCTAGTACGGCGAATATTCCTCCTCCAATCATGCCCCCGACTCCTATCGAGAATACTTCCCAGAATCCTAGCCTCTTACTATGGTTGCTGCTCGATGCTGGTCACCACCAAGTTGAATCTATCCTTTAGAACTAGTATAATTATATAGTACTGGTGGTCAAAAGTTTTAGTGATTATACTACATGACTTTTTTGGAGTATTAATTAATATTATGCTGGATAAATAATTTAATTGTTAGACATGCATAATGTGGATGTTCGGGCTACTTCTACTAGACGAAGATAATTAGACGGGAATTATGGAGGGATAAGTTTCATGTAAATATGCCCCTGTACACTTATTTATCTGGGTGGATGGAATAGTGGCAAACATACAGCCTGCCTTCTCATCTGTGGGTAAAAAGGTACGACTATCTAGAATAATAGATCCTAGAGGAACCCTGATATTCGCGTTTGATCATTGGCTAGAGCACGGACCCGTAGACTTCCCTAAAGACAGGCTCGATCCACGCATAATACTGGAGGCCGTAGTCGACGCAGGTGTAGATGCCGTAATGCTTACGCCTGGAGACGCTCGTCTCTTCTCCGACATATGGGCTGGTAGAACAAGCCTCATTGTAAAGATCACAGGGAAAACGAGTCTACGGCCTAAGGAAGATCAGTTGCTTCAAAGTATAATTGGATCCGTTGATGAAGCTGTCCGTCTTGGAGCAGACGCTGTGGCCGCAACGGTATACTGGGGGAGTCCATGGGAGGATGTTATGGTATGGAACTGGACATTGATAAGGGAGGCCGCGGAGGAGTATGGTCTTCCAGCCCTACAACTAGCTTATCCAAGAGGCCCAACCATTAAGGACCGACACTCGGTTGACGTAGTACTCTATGGAGTAAGATCCGCGGTAATGGTTGGTGCGGACCTTATCAAGACATATTATACAGGAGACAAAGAATCCTACAAGAAAGTAATAGAGGCTGCTTCAGGTATCCCGGTATTAATGAGTGGTGGTCCCAGAAGGAGCACTCCCATAGAGTTCCTGAAAGATCTCAGAGATGTCCGCGAGGCAGGTGCTCTTGGAGCAGTAGTCGGCCGCAATATTTTCCAGGCCAGAGATATTAAGGCAATGGCTAAGGCCTGTAAACTAGTACTCATCGGAAAAGCCTCTCCCGAAGATGCATACGAGGAGGGCATAGTAGAATGACACGGAAGAAACTAGACGTAGTCGCAGTAGGCCATGCTCTAATCGATATAAGGATGCTCGTGGACAGGTTCCCGGGCCCAGACGAGGAAGCTGAAATAATCAAAGAGACAAGGGGCTCAGGAGGCTCCGCGGTAAACGTTTCAATCGACATAGCTCGACTAGGCGGAAAAAGCGGTATAATAGCTAAGATAGGCTTTGATAACTTTGGCCGAATAATTTATGAGGAGCTCTGGAAGGAGAAGGTCGACATAAGAGGGCTACGAATAAGCCCGGATAAAAAGACGGGTTTCAGCATTGTGACGATAGACTCGAGTGGAAACCTAGCGTTATATAGTCTCAAGGGTGCAGCGGAGCACCTCGAGCCAGGAGAGCTCGACGCAGAGGTAATCAGTGAGGCTAGAATACTCCATATTGCTAGCCTCAGAATTGATACCAGTATACGTGCAGCCACGATAGCTAAGGAGAACGACACTATCGTCTCCTGGGATCCGGGCAGGAGACTAGCAAGCCTAGGAATAGAGAAGGTTAAACCTCTACTAGAAAAAACAGATATTGTGCTCCTCAACATGAACGAAGCGAAACTCTTGACTGGGAAGCCTCCAGAAGAGGCTGCCAGGATAATCGCTAGTACTGGCCCCAAGTATATAATAGTAAAGCTAGGGCCTAAGGGATCCCTACTATACATGGCAAGAGAAGGAAAATACCACAGAATACAAGCATACAAGCCGAAAAGAGTCGTGGACACGACTGGAGCAGGCGACGCATATGCAGCGGGCACCCTCCTAAAACTAGCGCGCGGAGCCCAGATAAGGGAGGCCGCGGAATACGGGTCGCTAATAGCTTCTAGGAAGATAGAGAATCTCGGAGCACACTCATTATAACAGGAGTGTTCCTATAGCTGTATAAGTCCATTGGTGCATGGGAGAATCCCCTGTTCATGTAAGAGATATAGACTAGGATTTCTCTTCATATAATTTAGTAAGCTCTTAAATCCTATATGCTACGATAGGTTATCCTATAACAAGGGCCGATTTATAGCTAACATATTGGAAGCAGTTGGATTCATATCTTTGCGTCTTGCATTAATCATAGTACTCGGCTAGTTGTAACTGCTGCATACTTCTTGGTTATCAGAAGGAGGGATATCTCGACAAAGAGATACCATATAGAGGGCAAGCATTATTGGATTTTCCCCCTTGTAGGGTAGTAATCCTTTTACTGGAGGTGTAGGTCAAGGCTGCTCGTATTACAACGTGCTTTGATAGTGTAGATCATATTGTTTGCTCAAGTTAAAATATATTAAGAGTCGTAACAATGATACTTTCTAATTCTATTTAGAGGAGAATACGCAATTCTTCACCAGTTCTCTAGTTAAACTATAAAGTAAACATAACCCTCCTAGCACGTGTTCTCTTATATTGTTTTTATTACTGCATCTATCACGGTAAGACGCGTCTAGGTATTTGCGGGCGTTTCGTTTGAACTGTCTTAGATTCTTAGCGTTCCTAAAAAACTCTCTATAGTAGGGGTCTTTGTCTGCTAGGAGATCCTCTGGAGGCTTACTGAATACTAG